>CAYMJT010000136.1:0-6284 GCA_964390775.1 uncultured Bordetella sp. | reverse complement strand
GGGCCTTCGAACAATGCATGAAACTCGAGGCTTTCCAACGCGCCCAACCCTCGGCCTGCCCAGACTTTGAACCCTGAGCTGGACCCATCCCCCCACTGGCGCTGGCTTGAGTGGCCGGTGGCTGGCGTTCGGGCTGGCTATAGCTTGCGCCAGGGCGGGGTCTCGGGCCCACCCTGGAACAGCTTCAATCTGGGCGATCATGTGGGTGACGACCCTGCCGCAGTGGCCGCTAATCGACAACGCTTGACGCAAACCCTGGGTGTGCGCCCAGTGTTTTTACGTCAGGTCCACGGCTGGGGGGTGCGGGCCCTGCCCTGTGCCGACAACACCGAGGTCGATGGCGTTTGGGCCGAGCAAGCCGGTACCGCCTGCTGCATCATGGTGGCCGACTGTCTGCCGATTTTGCTCAGCGACGCACAGGGCCAAGTGGTGGCCGCCGCCCATGCCGGATGGCGCGGTTTGTGTGGACAGCAGGGCACCGGGGTGCTTGAATCGTTACTGGGCCAGTTGCGTCAGCGTCATCCGCAGGCCAGCTGGCTGGCTTGGTTGGGACCGGCCATAGGCCCTCGGGCATACGAGGTGGGTGACGATGTCCGACAGGCCTTTGTGGCGACCCGCGCCGACGCCGAACGCCATTTTCACCCCATCAAGGGGCACACGGGCAAATGGTGGTGCGACTTGCCCAGACTGGCGCATGATCGCCTGCACAGCTTGGGGGTGACCCAGATCGGGGGCAACGATGGCAGCGAAGCCTGGTGCACCCATACCCGTGCCGATCTGTACTTTTCGCACCGTCGCGATGGCCGCAGTGGGCGCATGGCAGCTGCGATATTTTTGCACCGGTGACCCTTAGACAGCCGGGCATTGTCAGTAAACCGAAGGGGTGGGTCTGCAATAATCCTGATGTCCCACAGGAGATTACAGATGGTTGCCCCCTCCATGCCCGATTGGAACCAAGCCGCAGAACAATTCAAAAAACAATTTGGCGACAGCTGGAATCAGGCCTTGGCCTCGTTCCAAAACATGGATTTGGGCCAAGCGGGCCTCAAAAACCTCCAGTTTTCGTCCAACAAACTCTCCGAACTGCAAAAAAATTACATCGACGAAGCCACCCGTCTTTGGAACGACAGCCTGCACGCCAACCCCTCGCTGAAAGACCGCCGCTTCTCGGGCGAAGCCTGGTCGCACAACCCCATTGCTGCCTACACGGCAGCAGCCTATCTGCTCAATGCACGCACGCTCATGGGGCTGGCCGATGCGGTGGACGCCGATGCCAAGACCCGCGCCCGCATCCAGTTCGCGGTTGAACAATGGGTGGCGGCCTCGGCCCCCAGCAACTTCCTCGCCTTCAATGCCGAAGCCCAGAAAAAAGCCATTGATACCCAGGGCGAGAGCATCTCCAAGGGCATACAAAACCTGATGCACGACATGCGTCAGGGCCATGTTTCGATGACCGATGAGAGCCTGTTCGAGGTCGGCAAAAATGTCGCCACCACCGAAGGACAGGTGGTCTTCGAGAACGAATATTTCCAACTCATAGAATACAAGCCCCTGACGGCCAAAGTCCACGAGCGTCCCTTCCTGCTGGTGCCCCCCTTCATCAACAAGTTCTACATCCTCGACCTGCAGCCCGAGAACTCGTTCATTCGCTACAGCGTGGCCCAAGGCCATCGCACCTTTGTGGTCAGCTGGCGCAACCCCGACCAAAGCCACGCCAATGCCACCTGGGACGACTATGTCGAGAACGTGGCCATCAAGGCCATCGAAGTCGTGCGCGAGATCGGCGCCAGCCCCCAGATCAACGCCCTGGGCTTTTGCGTTGGCGGCACCATCTTGACCAATGCCTTGGCGGTATTGGCCGCGCGCAAACTCGACTGGGTCGCTAGCACCACTTTGCTCACCACCTTGGTCGATTTTTCCGACACCGGCGTGCTCGATGTCTTCATCGATGAGAATTTCGTGCGCTTTCGCGAGATGCAGTTCGCCAATGGCGGCCTCATGGCGGGGCGCGACATGGCACAAACATTTTCATTCCTACGCCCCAACGACCTGGTCTGGAACTATGTCGTCGGCAATTACCTCAAGGGCGAGACCCCGCCCCCCTTTGACCTGCTGTATTGGAACAGCGACTCCACCAATCTGCCCGGCCCGCTGTATGCCTGGTATTTGCGCAATACCTATCTCGAGAACCGGCTCATTCGACCCGGTACCGCCACGGTTTGCGGCGAAAAAATTGACTTCAATCGGGTCAAAATGCCTTTCTACATTTATGGTTCGCGCGAAGACCACATCGTACCCATTGGCGGCGCTTATGCCTCGACCCAAGTGTTCCCAGGCAAGAAGCGCTTCATGATGGGGGCTTCGGGCCACATCGCTGGCGTCATCAACCCACCCGCCGCCAAAAAACGCAGCCACTGGGTTCGCAACGACGGCAAATACCCGGTCCATTTCAACGACTGGATGGCTGGCGCCAAAGAAACCCCAGGCAGCTGGTGGGCCGACTGGTCCGGCTGGCTCAAAGGTCACGCTGGCAAGATGATTGCCGCCCCCAAATCGTATGGCCGGGGGAAATACAAAGCCATCGAAGCGGCACCGGGCCGCTATGTCAAGGCCAAGGCCTGATTTCCATTTTTTTCAGCACGTCAAGGAGACAAAACCATGAGCAAAAAAGTCGCATACGTCACGGGGGGCATGGGGGGCATCGGGACCGCCATTTGCCAGCGCCTGCACAAAGACGGATTCACCGTCATCGCGGGTTGCGGGCCGACCCGCGACTACGCCAAGTGGTTGGCCGAACAAAAAGCGCTGGGTTACAACTTTCACGCTTCGGTCGGTAACGTCGCCGACTGGAATTCAACGGTTGAAGCCTTCAGCAAAGCCAAGTCCGAGCACGGCGTCATCGACGTGCTGGTCAACAACGCTGGTATCACCCGTGATCGCATGTTCCTCAAAATGACCCGCGAGGACTGGGACGCCGTCATCGACACCAACCTGAATTCGATGTTCAACGTCACCAAACAGGTGGTGCCCGACATGGTCGAAAAAGGTTGGGGACGCATTATTCAGATCTCCTCGGTCAACGGAGAAAAAGGCCAAGCGGGGCAGACCAACTACTCGGCTGCCAAGGCCGGCATGCACGGCTTCACCATGGCGCTGGCGCAAGAAATGGCCAACAAAGGCGTGACCGTCAACACCGTCAGCCCCGGCTACATTGGGACCGACATGGTGCGCGCCATACGCCCCGATGTGCTCGAAAAAATCGTGGGCACTGTGCCTGTCAAGCGTCTGGGCGAGCCCAGCGAAATCGCTTCTATTGTTGCTTGGCTGGCCAGCGAAGAGGGCGGCTACGCCACTGGTGCGGATTTTTCGGTCAACGGTGGTTTGCACATGGGTTGATTCAAGCCACTGTCCATCCAAAGGGGCCTTCGGGTCCCTTTTTTGTTTACACTGAAAACATCCCTCATCCGCTTCCAAGGAGCCCGTTCATGAAGTTGTCTCTGGCCTTTGCACCCGGCGCTTGCGCCATCGTCCCTTTCATCTTGCTCAAGGAAGCCGGGGCCGAATTCCAAACCCTGAATGTCAATCTGGCCAAAGGCGAGCATCATCGACCCGAGTACCTCAAGATCAACCCCAAGGGCAAGGTGCCCGCGCTGGTCGTGGGCGACACGGTCATCACCGAAAACGTCGCGATCCATGTCTGGATCGACCGACAATTTCCCCAGGCTGGCCTGATGCCCAGCGATCCGATGCAATACATCCAATGTCTGTCAGTCCTGGGATGGTGCGGCTCGGGCATCCACCCCAAACTGACCCAACAAGCTCGCCCCGAACGCTTTTGCGATTTGCCTGGCAGCATCGACCGCGTCAAAGCCTTGGGGCATGAGGCGATGATCGAGCAATACGAATTGGCCGAAGAAATGTTGGTGGGGAAAACCTGGTTCTTCAGCGACCGTTTCTCGTGCGCCGATGCCTACTTCTACTGGACATTTAGGCGCGGCGCTGCTTTTGGTGCCGATCTCTCAGGCTTCAAAAACTGCACTGCTCATCGCCAACGGATGGAGCAACGCCACAGCGTGCAGACACTGATGGCTCATGAGGAAAAAGTCAAAGCCGAGTTTGCCAACGGTATGCGGTAAGTGGCCTATGAACTCGCCTTGACCTTATCCCTGGAGTGCACCTCACAGCCCCCCTTTGGCCTTGATGGTTTCGTCCACCCAGGGGGCGCTGTAAGTGCCAGCCTCAATGGATTTCAGGGTCGCGGCTTCGACATCGGTTTTTTCGCGTGCTTTGGCGGCGACTTCAGCGGCCATTGAAGGCGGAATCGCCACCACACCGTCACCGTCGCACAGCATGATGTCGCCGGGGTTCACTCGCATACCACCCACCACCACCGGCACATTGATCGAGCCCGGGCCGTCTTTGTAGGGGCCGCGCAAATTCACGCCACGCGCCCAGCAGGGGAATCGATGCGTCTCAAAAGAGTCGGCGTCGCGCACTGCGCCATCGACGACAAAAGCCACGGTGCCGCGCTTGCGCGCCACGCTGGACATGATTTCGCCGACCAGGGCACGACTGACATCACCCTCGCCATCTATCACCAGCACATCGCCAGTCGTGAGTGTGGCCAGTGCCTTGTGAATCATCAGATTGTCGCCGCCACGCACTTTCACCGTCACCGCTTGCCCGCAAGCCGACAATACCGAGCGGTGTACCGGTCGCAGATCCGAACTGCCCACCAGTCGCCCGCCCATCACGTCACTGACGATCGAGGTCGCATAGCCAGACAGCAGTTGAACGGCGCTGGCCGGGGTGGTGGGGTGCGGATGAATTTCAAAACCGTTCATATAGCTCACAGCGAGGCTCCTTCCAGAAAAAAACATGCACTGTCCATAGGATACCCCTTTTACCCAGCCAGACCTGAGGGCCCGCGCGACAAAGCGACACGCCAGCGGGCCTGGAATTAAAATGACCGCTCACCCACCTGTTGCGCATGTTAGAAACACCCCACCGCCTGAGTGTCGCGCCCATGATGGACTGGACCGACCGCCACTGTCGGTACTTTCATCGGCTGCTCACCCGCCACACCTTGCTCTACACCGAGATGGTCACCACCGGTGCCTTGCGCCATGGAGACGTGCAAAGACACCTGCGCTTTAATGCCGAAGAACACCCGCTGGCCCTACAGCTCGGTGGTTCCGAGGCCGACGAGTTGGCCTATGCGGCCCGATTGGGCGAGCAGTGGGGCTATGACGAAATCAATCTGAACTGCGGCTGCCCCTCCGAGCGCGTCCAGCGCGGTGCTTTTGGGGCCTGCCTGATGAACGAGCCGCAAACCGTGGCCGATGGCGTCAAAGCCATGCTCGATGTAGTCAACATCCCGGTCACCGTGAAACACCGCATCGGCATTGATCGGCTGGAATCCTATGACTTCGTGCGCGACTTTGTCGGGCAGGTGGCCGATGCTGGTTGTCGTGTGTTCATTGTCCATGCCCGTAACGCCTGGCTGCAAGGTTTGTCACCCAAAGAAAATCGCGAGATACCGCCCTTGCGCTACGAATCGGTTTATCGCCTAAAGCGTGATTTTCCGCAGCTGACCATCGCCATCAATGGCGGCATTACCAACAACGAACAGATCGCCGAACATCTCGGGCACGTAGACGGTGCCATGCTCGGGCGCGAGTCTTACTATCGCCCTTGGCTGATGACCGATTGGGACCGACGCTTTTGGGGCGACGCCCGGGCCACTGTACCCGAGCGCGAACACATCGAAGAGGCCATGGTCAGCTATATGGAGCGAGCGCATGCCGAAGACGGTTGTCCTTGGTATGCCATTGCGCGCCACATGCTGGGCCTCTATCATGGCTTGCGTGGAGCCCGTTTGTGGCGTCAGGTCTGGAGCGATCATCGTCTCAAACCCTTGCCTGCGCGCGAGGTTTTGCAACGCGCCCGGCTGGCCCTGGCCAGCGGGTCGGAGCCGCGACTTGCCCACTGATATCAAGCGTTGGGCCCTGGTGCTGGCCCTCTTAACCCCCGGGCTGTGGTCGGCCAACGCCATCGTTTCGCGCTTGGCCCCTGGTGTCATCGAGCCCTATACCCTGGCGCTGGGGCGCTGGTTGGTGGCGGGCACCGTACTGGCGCTGCTGGCGCGGCAAGACCTGCGCATCGGCGGCCATGAGTGGTTACGCAAGCCCCTGCCTTATTTGGCCTTGGGTTTCTTGGGCATGTTTGTTTGTGGGGCCCTGTTTTATAAAGCCGGACGCACCACCCAAGCCATCAATATGGGG
>CAYMJT010000135.1:0-6342 GCA_964390775.1 uncultured Bordetella sp. | reverse complement strand
TTTGGTGCAAATCTCTATCGAAATGGGGCGGGTACTGGACAGTCCCGCCAAACGCATGGCGCAGGCCGCGCGGGAACGTCAAGTCAAAGCCCAGGAAATCATCGAACATGACCCCTATGTGAAAGATTTAATCCGCCAATACGATGCCAAAATCGTACCTGGCAGCATTCAACCCACTTAGAAAGCCCTTCCATGTTTAACAAAGGACAACTCGCCGGCTTGATGAAACAGGCGCAGGCCATGCAAGACAACCTGAAAAAAGCCCAGGAAGAGTTGGCTCAGTTGGAAGTCACCGGTGAGTCTGCCTCGGGTTTGGTCAAAATCACGACAAGCTGCAAACACGAAACCAAGCGAGTCAGCATCGACGCCAGCTTGCTGGGGGAAGACAAAGACATGCTGGAAGACCTTTTGGTCGCCGCCCTGAACGACGCCCACCGCAAAGCCGAGGCTTTGTCGGAAGAAAAAATGGGCCGTCTGACCGCAGGCATGCCGGGCCTGCCCGGCGGCATGAAACTTCCCTTCTGATTCAACATGGCCTCTGCCCATGCGCTCGATGCCCTGATCGAAGCCCTGCGCCGTTTGCCCGGCGTCGGCATCAAGTCGGCCTCGCGCATGGCGTTTCATTTGCTCCAGCATGACCGCGATGGCGCCATGCTCCTGGCCCAATCCCTTCAACACGCGGTCCAAGAGATCGGTCACTGTGAGCGCTGTCACACCTTCAGCGCTGGAGCGGTATGCGACACCTGCCTTGACCCGAGCCGCGACCAGACCCGCTTATGCGTGGTGGAAACACCGGCCGATCAATCGGCGCTGGAGCGCACGTTGACCTATCGGGGCCTGTATTTTGTTCTCATGGGCCATCTCAGCCCTTTGTCGGGCATCGGACCCCGCGAGTTGGGGTTACAGCGTCTGATGGAGCGGGCCAGTGATGGCTTGGTGCAAGAAGTCATCTTGGCCACCAATTTCACCGCTGAGGGCGAGACCACTGCGCACGCCATTGGGCAAGCGCTGAAAAAGCGCGGACTTCAGGTCACTCGACTGGCCCGGGGTGTGCCCATCGGTAGCGAGTTGGAATATGTCGACTTAGGCACCATCGCCCATGCCATCGCCGACCGGCGACAGGCTTAAGCTAGGGACGCTTATCGGGTTGTCACCGGTTGGGACGCTTTGGCTTTGTTGGGGGGTATCGATGAGGCAGCATGTGCACTGGCTGTGCCCGTTTTGGCTTTGGCATTGACGCTGCTACTGGCTTGGCCTTTTTTGGCCGACTTCGATGACCCTTTGCTGGCTTTGGCCTGTTTGTTCGCTTCGTGCGCCAAACTGAGTTGTCCGTTGTCGGCCAGCCCGGAGGTCACGTCCTGCTCTTGGGTACCACTGCGCGGGACCAGCAAGACTGAGCCGACTTTGACCAACATGCGGGGTGGAATGTTGTTCAAGGCCCTGAATTCCGCCTCGGGCATGCCCACTTTTTTAGCCACCTCGGCAACCCGCATGGTGGCTGGTACCACCCAGGCGGTCCAACTGGCCAGTCGACCGCTGCCAAAGGCTTCGTAATTGCGCTGAAACACTTCGGCATTGTCCCAGGGCAAAAGAATTTGAGGGGTACCCGCGGCCAACAGCACCGGCCTGTGCGCCGACGGGTTCAACGAGCGGAAGTCGTCGACACTGATTTCGGCCAATCGTGCCGCCACGACCACATCCATGTCGCGTGGCAGGGGAACGCTTTGAAAGTAGGGGTGATTGGGAATATCGGGTAGTTTGATGTTGTAAGGCACTGGCTTGGCAACGATGTTCTTGATGGCTTGTAACTTGGGCACATAAAACCGGGTCTCCATCGGCATGCTCAGATCGGTGTACTGCGCATTCAGGCCTGCCTTTTGATTGCGAGCCACGGCCTTGCCCACACTGCCCTCACCCCAGTTGTAGGCCGCCAATGCCAAGTGCCAATCACCAAACTGGTTGTAGAGTCGCTGTAAATAATCGAGGGCTGCACGGGTCGACGCCTGAATGTCGCGACGATCATCCCTAAAAGCATTTTGTTTCAGGTCGAAATCGCGCCCCGTCGCAGGCATGAACTGCCACATCCCGGTGGCCTTGGCCACCGATACCGCTTGTGGGTTGAAGGCGCTTTCGACAAAGGGCAGCAGGGCCAACTCGGTGGGCATGCCGCGTGCCTCGATTTCCTCCACGATGTGAAACAGATACTTACGCGAACGCTCGGTCATGCGCTGAAAGTATTCGGGGCGTTGCGCATACCATTGCTCGCGGTCCTGGACCAATGCGCTTTGCAAATCGGGCATGGCAAAACCATGCCGAATTCGCTCCCAAATATCACGCGGCAACTCAACCTGGGCGACCACATCTCCTTGGGCCGTGGCGCGCCGCAAAGGTTGTAGCCCGGGAGCAGGGGCGCGGGTAGTACCGGCCGAACTAGTGCCGCTGGAGTTATCCGCCACAGTGGAGGACTCAGCAGGCACCAGGGGCGTGGCACATCCCACCAAGGCCATGCTCAATACCCACGCTGCAAGCCTTGGCCAGCACTTCATTTGAAATTGTTTTTCCATTCCCGCAAGGCCGCAAAAACCTCCACATCACCGCTGACCCCTAGGGCCTGCCGTCGGACCTGACGGCTGACCGACTCGGTTCTGGAGCGAAGGAATGGATTGATGTGACGCTCCAGCGAAATGCTCGAAGGCACGGTGGGTAATCCACGCGCTCGAAGATCGACACATTGGGCCTGATGGCTTTGCAATTCGTGATTGTCGGGCTCGACCGCCATAGCGAATCGCAAATTCGACAAGGTGTATTCGTGGGCACAACAAACCCGGGTGTCATCGGGCAAAGCCGCCAAACGATCCAGCGAATCGAGCATCTGCGCCGCCGTACCTTCAAACAATCGGCCACAACCGCCCGAAAACAGGGTATCGCCACAAAACACCAGTGGGGCAGGTTTTAGATCGGGGGCGAAGTAGGCCAAATGCCCGGCAGTATGCCCGGGCACATCCATGATCTCAAAGCGCACGCCCAATACATTCAGGGTTTGCCCCCCCTGACAGCCGACAAAGGGCTGGGGAATGTCTTCCGCCTCTGGGCCGTACACCACGGCCCCCGTGGATTCCCGCAACAGGCTGACCCCGCCGGTGTGATCGGCATGGTGATGGGTCACTAAAATGGCCTTGAGCTTCAAGCCCAAGCGCTGCAAAACCGCCTCCACTGGCTCGGCGGCGCCAGGGTCGACCACCAAGGCCTGCGCCCCGTCATGCAAAAGCCAAAGGTAGTTGTCGTCAAAAGCGGGAATGGGAATCAGATTCATGTCAGGACCGATTATAGGAAGCAGCGACTTGGCCCAATGGATGCAAACCCCCATAGGCCAACTGTTGTTGAAATGGGAGCAAGATTTGGCCGACGAACTGACCGTCGACTGGTTTGGCTATCATGCCCTGCAACTGGGCTTACCCCCCTTGCAAGCCCTGCGGCAAAACCGCATGCCCCATCGTTGGCTGGCCTTGGATTCGCTAGAGTGCGGCTCCCCCCAATTGCGCATTGACCCCTGCGCCCTGCCCTTTGCCGACGACAGCCTCGATCTGGTGGTCTTACCGCACACCTTGGAGCTCAGCCCCGACCCCCACGCCACCCTGCGTGAAGTCGCCAGGGTCTTGGTACCCGAGGGCCGATTGCTCATCTTGGGCCTCAATCCCAACAGCTTATGGGGCTGGCGGCAAGCGCGGGCCCGCTTTTGGCAACGCTTTTGGCAAGCCCGTCTTTTTTTACCCGAATCTGGTGAATTCATCGGGACCACTCGACTGCGCGATTGGTTGCATTTGCTCAATTTCGAAACCGAGCCCATCCGTTACGGCTGCTATTTACCTGCGGTCCAATCCCCCCAGTGGCTGCGTCGTTTAGGTTTTCTGGAGCCAGTCGGGGCCCGTTGGTGGCCTTTTTTGGGGGCGGTATACGCCCAAGTCGCCATTAAACGCGTACATGGCATGCGACTGATTGAACCCGCTTGGCGCGAGCGCAAACGTGCCGCACGTGCCTTGGTGGCGACCGGTTCGGGCAGCGTATCATCGCGCCAGCCTACCTCGCGCTCAAAACCATGAACCCAGTCATCATTCACACCGACGGCGCCTGCAAGGGCAATCCGGGGCCGGGCGGCTGGGGGGTTTTGATGCAATCTGGTGAACATGTGCGCGAATTGTTTGGCGGGGAAGCCCACACCACCAACAACCGGATGGAATTGATGGCTGTCATCCAAGCCCTGCAAGCACTCAAACGACCCTGCCGGGTCGAAGTCCATCTCGACAGCGAATATGTGCGTAAAGGCATCACCGAATGGATCGCCGGCTGGAAAGCCAAGGGCTGGCGCACAGCGTCCAAGCAAGCCGTCAAAAACGCCGATCTTTGGCAACAACTCGACTTGCTGGTCAGCCAAGGCGGTCACGACTTGTCATGGCACTGGGTCAAGGGCCATGCGGGGCACCCTGGCAATGAGCGTGCCGATCAGCTCGCCAACCAAGGGGTTGAGTCCGCGAGGGGCTAGAATGCGTCTCGACGGGCCTTCCCGCATGGGGAAGCGGCCAACCGGGTCAGGCGGGGAACCGAGCAGCCCTAACCGCCGAGCCAGTGCCGGGGTCAAGGCTCGTCACCCACACCCAGCCGTCCCAACCCTGGTGCGCGCGATGCACCAAGTGGGAACAGATTCAGCCATACCCCGAGTTTGACGCCCCAAAAATGCGCTCAGACAACCCAACACAGGGTGACCCGGCTGGCATCGGATTTGCAATGTTTTGGTGAGTCCTATTTTTTCACGGAGCATTCGCATGAACAACCCTAGCCCCTCTTCCAATCGACGTGGTTTTGCCAAAATGGCCTTGGGCACGACGGCCGTGGCCGTCTCGGCTCCCGCCTTGGCGCAAGCCCTGCCCGAAGTCCGCTGGCGCTGCGCCTCCAGTTTCCCGAAATCGCTGGACACCATTTACGGCGGCGCCGATGTGATCGCCAAGCGTGTCGCCGCCCTGACCGAAGACAAGTTCCAGATCCGCAATTTCGGTGCGGGGGAATTGGCCCCAGCTTTTGGCACCGTGGACGCGGTGCAGCAAGGCGCAGTGGAGTGCACCCACACCGCAGGCTACTATTTTGTCGGCAAAAACAAGGCCTTTGCGTTTGACACGACCGTGCCCTTTGGCATGAATCAGCGCATGCAAAACGCCTGGATGTACTGGGGCGGTGGTCTCAAATTACAGCGCGAATTCCTCAGTGACTACAACATCATCAGCTTTCCGGCGGGCAACACCGGCACCCAAATGGGGGGCTGGTTCAAAAATCCGATCAAGGACCTCAACGACATCAAAAAACTCAAAATGCGCATCGCTGGCCTGGGCGGCGAAGTCTGGGCCCGTTTGGGCGGCATTCCGCAGCAGATCGCGGGCGGCGATATCTACCCCTCGTTGGAACGGGGGGTGATCGACGCGGCCGAGTGGGTCGGTCCCTACGATGACGAAAAATTGGGTTTCTACAAAATCGCACCCAACTACTACTACCCTGGTTGGTGGGAAGCCTGCTCGATGTACTCCATGTACGTCAACATCAAAGAGTGGGAAAAACTGCCCAAGATGTATCAAAACGCCCTGGAAGTGGCCTGCTACGAAGCCAACCTCGACATGATGGCCGAGTACGACTTCAAAAACCCGCTAGCGCTGTCGCGGTTGTTGAAAAACGGGGTCAAGCTGCACGCGTACTCAACCCCGATCATGCGTGAGGCGCAAAAGCAAGCCTTTGACCTCTACGAGGAAGAAGCGGGCAAAAACCCGGCTTTCAAAAAGATTTACGAGCCCTGGAAAAAATTCCGTCGCGAACAGTTCCAATGGAATCGTGTGGCTGAGAACACGCTGTCGAGTTTCATGCTCAACAATATGTAAAGCCCGCCGGCCTGCTCCGTGGGGGAGCAGGCCTGCTCCATGGCGGCTAATTTTCGTCGGCTTGTGCCCGGCCAGTCCCGCACTGCACGGTTTTCGCATTTCTGTAAAATAGGGTCTGTAAGCAGACAAAGGATTGTTTTATGGCCAGCGAACTCATCAAGCACATCACCGATCAAAGTTTCGAGTCTGACGTGCTGAAGTCCTCCCAACCCGTTTTGGTGGACTATTGGGCCGAATGGTGTGCCCCCTGCCGCATGATTGCCCCCATTTTGGACGAAGTGGCGCAAGGCTTTCAGGGCCGTCTGCAAGTGGCCAAAATGAATGTCGATGAAAACCGCGACATCCCCGCTAAATTCGGTATTCGAGGCATTCCCACCCTGATGTTGTTCAAAAACGGGGAGTTGGCGGCCACCAAGGTCGGGGC
>CAYMJT010000134.1:3152-6376 GCA_964390775.1 uncultured Bordetella sp. | reverse complement strand
CGGCTACACCCACCGCCGAAGAGGGGGTTGCGCTCTACCAACTGAGCTATTCCCGCATGGAGGTGAAATTATAGCGCATTTTCCAAGCCTTGCAGGGACCGGAGAAATGCGAAATACACCTTCAGTGTTTGACCGCAACCCCCTCTTCGGCGGTGGGTGTAGCCGCCACGGCGGCCACCACGGGTTCGTCGTCTTTCAGGGCTTCGGGCTGGCGCTCGAGGGCGACTTGCAATACCTGATCGATCCATTTGACGGGAATGATTTCAAGGCCCTGCTTGACGTTCTCGGGGATCTCTTGCAAGTCCTTGACGTTCTCTTCCGGGATCAGCACGGTCTTGATGCCGCCACGCAGGGCTGCCAATAGTTTTTCTTTCAGGCCACCGATGGCGGTCACTTCACCACGCAGGGTGATCTCGCCCGTCATGGCCACGTCACAACGCACGGGAATACCGGTCAGCGTCGAGACAATGGCAGTGGTCATGGCGGCACCGGCACTGGGGCCGTCTTTGGGAGTCGCACCGTCGGGCACGTGGATGTGAATGTCCTTTTTCTCGAACATTTCGTCCTTGATGCCCAAGACCCGGGCGCGGCTGCGCACCACAGTGCGGGCGGCTTCGACCGATTCTTTCATCACGTCGCCCAGCGAGCCGGTACGGGTGATATTGCCTTTGCCGGGCATGACCGCCGATTCGATGGTGAGCAGATCGCCGCCGACTTCGGTCCAGGCCAAGCCCACCACCTGACCGACCTGGTTTTGTTGGTCGGCACGGCCATAGCTGAACTTGCGAACCCCCAAAAAGTCGTTCAGGTTGTCGGCATTGACCACCACTTGCGGCTTCATTTGGCCCAATTGCAGGCCTTTGACGACCTTGCGGCAGATCTTTGAGAGTTCGCGCTCCAGGGCGCGGACACCCGCTTCACGGGTGTAGTAACGCACCACATCGCGGATGGCACTTTCTTCCACCCGCAACTCCGACTCCTTGACCCCGTTGTTCTTCAATTGCTTGGGCAACAGGTAGCTGTTGGCGATGTGGGTCTTTTCGTCCTCGGTGTAACCCGACAGGCGTATGACTTCCATGCGATCGAGCAAGGCAGGCGGTATGTTCATCGAGTTCGAGGTGGCCACGAACATGACATCCGACAGGTCAAAATCGACCTCCACATAGTGGTCAGAGAAGGTATGGTTTTGCTCTGGGTCCAAGACCTCGAGCAGGGCGCTAGAGGGGTCACCCCGAAAGTCGCTGCCCAGCTTGTCGATCTCGTCGAGCAGGAACAAGGGGTTGCGCGTGTTCACTTTGGAGAGGCTTTGCAACACTTTGCCCGGCAAAGCCCCGATGTAGGTGCGACGGTGCCCGCGAATTTCAGCCTCGTCACGCATGCCGCCCAAGGCCATGCGCACGTATTTGCGCCCAGTGGCCTTGGCAATCGATTGACCCAGTGAGGTTTTGCCCACACCCGGGGGGCCGACCAGACACAGAATGGGGGCCTTGACTTTGTCCACACGTCGCTGCACGGCCAAATATTCCAGAATGCGGTCTTTGACTTTTTCTAGGCCGTAGTGGTCTTCGTTCAAGACGTTTTCGGCCAGGGTCAGGTCGTGCTTGATCTTGGTCTTTTTGCTCCAGGGCAAGCCCACCAACACATCAATGTAGTTGCGCACCACGGTGGCTTCAGCCGACATGGGCGACATCAGCTTGAGTTTTTTCAGCTCGGCTTCGGCCTTCTTCTTGGCCTCTTGGGGCATCTTGGCGGCCTTGATCTTTTTCTCGATTTCTTCAATGTCGGCGCCCTCTTCGCCTTCACCGAGTTCTTTCTGAATGGCCTTGACCTGCTCATTCAGATAGAAGTCGCGCTGATTCTTCTCCATCTGGCGCTTGACGCGGCTGCGTATGCGCTTGTCCACATTCAGAATGTCGACTTCGCGCTCGAGTTGTTCGTACAGGTTTTCCAGGCGTGGTTTGACCTCGGGCAGATCCAGAACCACTTGTTTGTTTTCCAGCTTCAGGGGCAAATGGGCCGCGATGGTGTCGGCCAAACGGCCAGCGTCATCGATGCTGGAGATCGAGGTCAGGATCTCGGGCGGGATTTTCTTGTTCAGTTTGACGTATTGATCGAACTGTTGCAGCACCGCACGGCGCAGGGCCTCGACCTCGGTGTCCACATCGCCGGTCTCAGGCTGAATCGGTGAAACCTGCGAGACAAAGTGCTCGGGGCCGTCTTCGATGTGCAGCACACGTGCGCGTTGCTGGCCCTCAACCAGCACCTTGACCGTGCCGTCGGGCAACTTGAGCATCTGCAAGATGGTGGCTACGCAGCCCACGCTGAACATATCGTCGACGGCGGGCTCGTCTTTGGCGGCGGCTTTTTGGGCCACCAGCATGATGCGGCGCTCGGCGGCCATGGCGCTCTCGAGCGCCTTGATGCTTTTGGGGCGTCCCACAAAAAGCGGGATCACCATGTGGGGAAAGACCACCACATCGCGCAAGGGCAGCAGAGGCAATTCCAGAGGGGTCGCCGGCAATAGATTCTGTGCTGACATGATTAGGCCTTTTTGGCTGCCTCCTGGTAGACCAGGAGTGGGGGCTGGTTTTCTTCGATGGTGGACTCGTCCACCACCACTTTTTCCACATGCGTGGCGTTGGGTAAATCGAACATGGTGTCGATCAGCGCATGTTCAAGGATGGAGCGCAGACCACGAGCGCCTGTTTTGCGGGCCAAGGCCTTTTTGGCAATGGCGTGCAGGGCGGCGGGCCGAATTTCAAGCTCGACCCCCTCCATGGCCAGCAAACGACCGTATTGCTTGACCAGGGCGTTTTTGGGCTCGGTCAAGATTTGCACCAGGGCGTCTTCGGTCAATTCGTTCAGCGTGGCCACCACGGGCATGCGGCCCACCAGTTCGGGAATCAGGCCGAAGTTGATCAGGTCTTCGGGCTCGACCTCGGCAAAGATCTCAGTCAGGCTGCGCTGAGTTTTGCTCTTGACGGTGGCGCCAAAACCAATGCCCGAGGCTTCGGTGCGGTTTTCAATGACTTTTTCCAGTCCAGCAAAAGCGCCGCCACAGATGAACAAAATGTTGGTGGTGTCAACCTGCAGGAAATCCTGGTTCGGGTGTTTGCGCCCGCCTTGGGGGGGGACGCTGGCCATGGTGCCCTCGATCAACTTGAGCAGGGCCTGCTGCACGCCCTCACCCGAGACGTCACGGGTGATCGAGGGGTTGTCGGATT
>CAYMJT010000134.1:0-3142 GCA_964390775.1 uncultured Bordetella sp. | reverse complement strand
AGACGATGCCACGCTGTGCCTTATCGACGTCGTAATTGCAGTTTTGCAGCAGCTTTTGAATGATGTTCTCGACGTCCTCGCCCACATAGCCTGCTTCGGTCAGGGTGGTGGCATCGGCCATCACGAAAGGCACGTCGAGCATGCGCGCCAGGGTTTGGGCCAGCAGGGTTTTGCCCGAGCCGGTGGGACCAATCAGCAGAATGTTGCTCTTGGAGAGCTCGACATCGTCCTTCTTGGCTTTTTCCTTGTGCCGCAAGCGCTTGTAATGGTTGTAGACGGCGACCGCCAGGGTGCGCTTGGCCACTTCCTGACCAATGATGTAATGGTCCAAATTGGCCTTGATCTGGGTCGGCGTGGGCAAATCGCCCTTGGCCTGTCGGGCCACCTCGGTTTCGGGCAGTTCGTCGCGAATGATCTCGTTACACAGGTCGATGCACTCATCGCATATAAAGACAGAAGGTCCGGCGATCAGTTTTTTGACCTCGTGCTGGCTCTTACCGCAAAAGGAGCAGTAGAGGGTTTTTTCGCCATTGGCGCTTGCTTGCTCGGCCATGTCAGAAAATCCAGATTTGAGTGTTAATGATAACCAAACATGACCACAAAAAGTGGCGTCAATGCAACAGTCCCCATCGAAGAGCGTTGCTTGTCTTGATGGGTATCGGCATCAGGCCGTCTGGGTTGAATGAAGCCCGGGGGATCCTGGCCAGGCAGGACGCCCCCGCACAGGGTCAGGGACGCTTGGCGATGACTTGGTCGACCAGGCCGTATTCTTTGGCTTCGTCGGCGGACAGGTAGTAGTCACGCTCGGTATCGCGCTGGATTTTTTCCAGGGGCTGGCCGGTGTTGTCGGCCAAGATACGGTTGAGCTGCTCGCGGGTCTTTAATATTTCGCGAGCATGAATTTCGATCTCGGTCGCCTGACCTTGGGTTCCGCCCAAGGGCTGATGGATCATGACCTTGGAGTTGGGTAGCGAATAGCGCTTGCCCTTGGCACCCGCCGAGAGCAGAAACGCGCCCATGCTGGCCGCCATGCCGATGCACAGAGTCGAGACGTCGGGCTTGATGAAATTCATGGTGTCGTAAATCGACATGCCGGCGCTGACCGACCCACCCGGTGAGTTGATATACAGAGAGATGTCCTTGTCGGGGTTCTCACTCTCAAGGAACAGCAACTGGGCGACGACCAGGTTGGCGCTTTGGTCGTTGACCGGCCCCACCATGAAGATCACCCGCTCTTTGAGCAGGCGCGAGTAAATGTCGTAGGACCGCTCACCACGGCCGGACTGCTCAATGACCATCGGGATCAGGCCCAGGGCCTGGGTGTCAAGTGCGCTCATAAAAACTCCGGTTCAAACGGGCTCATTGGCCCATCAGTTCGTCAAAGGCCAGGGCTTTGTCGCTGACCTTGGCTTTGGACAAGATGTGTTCGGTCACGTTGTTTTCAATGACCACGGCTTCAACTTCCGACAAACGGCGGTTGTCACCAAAGTACCAACGCACGACTTCTTCGGGCTTTTCGTAGCTCGAGGCCATTTCGTCCACATGGGCCTTGATTTGTTCCATGGTGGCGCTCAGGCTGTTGGCGCGCACCAATTCAGCAACCACCAAGCCCATGCGCACGCGCTGTTCGGCCTGCGGGCGGAACAGGTCGTCAGGGATGGGGGCCTTGTCGGCATCTTTGATGCCACGCTGCTTCAGGTCTTCACGGGCGCCCTGAACCATGCGGTCGATCTCGGCCTTGATGATGGATTGGGGCAGATCCAACTCGGCCTTGGCGACCAAGGCATCCAAAGCCGCCTGTTTGTTGCGTGCCATCAGGCGGGCTTTGACTTCGCGCGAGAGGTTTTTCTCAATGTCAGCGCGCAGCGCCTCAATGCTGCCGCCCGCCACGCCCAGCGATTTGGCCAACTCGTCGGTCAACTCGGGCAGGTGGCTGGCTTCGATTTTTTTGACGGTGACCAAAAAGTCAGCGGTTTTGCCAGCCACTTCGCGGCCATGGTAATCGGCCGGGAAAGCCAGCGGGAAGGTTTTGCTCTCACCCGCTTTGAGGCCACGCACGGCGTTTTCGAACTCGGGCAACATTTGACCCTCGCCGATGATGAAGCTGAAATCGCTGGCCTGGCCGCCCTGAAAGGGTTCGCCGTCGATCTTGCCTTCGAAGTCGACCTGCACGCGATCGCCATCGGTGGCGGCGGCTTCCAGGGCGCGTTGCGCGAACGAGCGACGTTGCTTGCGCAAAATGTCGATGGTCTTGTCGATGGCCTCGGGGCTGACGGCCGTGATGGCACGCTCGACTTCAAGAGACGACAGATCGGGCAACTTGATCTCGGGGTAGACCTCGAAGATGGCATCAAATGCCAGTTGACCTTCGGGGGCTTCGTCTTTTTCGCTGATGCGTGGCTGGCCAGCCACGCGCAAATTGGCTTCGTTGGCGGCCTGGGCAAAAGCCTCGCCCACCTTGTCGTTCATGACCTCGTAGTGCACCGAGTAGCCGTAGCGCTGAGCGACGATGTTCATCGGCACTTTGCCGGGGCGAAAGCCGTCGATTTTGACTTGGCGGGACAGTCGCTTGAGGCGTTCGTTGACTTCGTTCTGGATGCTGTCGGCAGCCAGAGTCAGGGTCATCTTGCGCTCGAGCTTTTCGAGAGTTTCTATGGTCACGGTCATTTGATCACTCCGGTCAGGGGGCCGCAGCCTGGGCTACGGAATAAAAAAAAGCGGGCCTGGTGCGCGGGGGGGGACTCGAACCCCCACACCATTGCTGGCGTCAGGACCTAAACCTGGTGCGTCTACCAATTTCGCCACCCGCGCAGGCAAAAAGCCTTGGAGGTTTTCAGACAAACCGCCAAGGCCACGTCAACTGAGCATTTTAACCCGATTCGGCCTCGTTTTTGACTCTAGGATAGCTCTGCTGCAGAGCTTGCCTAAACCACGCCGCGTACATGGCCGGCAAGGCCAGCAGGGTCAAGACGGTGGCAACGATCAGCCCGCCCATGATGGCAACCGCCATCGGCCCCCAAAACACGCTGCGCGACAACGGGATCATGGCCAGCACGGCGGCGGCGGCTGTCAGCACGATGGGGCGCAAGCGACGCACGGCGGCCTCGATGATGGCCTCACGGGCATGGACCCCGCGCCGCCG
>CAYMJT010000133.1:0-6441 GCA_964390775.1 uncultured Bordetella sp. | reverse complement strand
CCGATGCCCCTGATTTGGGCCCTCAGCTGACGCTTTGGTGCCCGTGGAATGGGTCGCGGCAGACATTTCTTTGCGTTCTATCAACTGGCGCAGGGCATCGGCGGGCAACAACGAGTCCGATAGTGCCCCAAGAGGAGTAATGCACAAGAGGCAGGCCAGAATTTTTTGCTGCATGATGAAATTCCAGTTTACAAAGGCAGGGCGACCCAGTCACCTGCGGCCGGTGTGGCGGTCCCAGCCAGGGGTTTCAAGTCCGATTGATGCCGCCCCACACGAACCACTTCCGCAATGGCCAATTGTTGACTGGTTCCTGGCTCAAGTAAACGCCCTGGAACCCGAGCCGCGTTCAGTACCAGCACCCGATCGCCCACTTTCAGACCGCTGCCGGCCCCCGCTTGCAATACCCAATTTTGAGCGTTGGTGCGGGTGACACTGAATTGCACCGTCTCGCAGGCGGTGTCATGGGCTTGACTCGGCAACCATTGAACAAAAACTTTTTCCAGTTCGGTCATGATCTGACGGATCCAGCGATCGGCACTCAGATCGGCAGCGCCATGGGCGTCGATGACCAACTGGCGTTGCCAGATGGCCTGAATGGGGCCATTGGTTTGACTCCTTTGCCCAAAAATGGCTTGAAGCGTCCAGCGCGAGGGCGCAGCAGCGGGTTCTGACGCAAACCATGCAGACCAGAACCGGGGCTGGGATTCTGCATTTTTAACAGGTAATAACTGCAGACTCAAATGCCATCCCGAGGGCTCTTCCCCACGACCCAACCAATATTTTTGGTAGGTGTCCGTGGGGTTGAATTTGGAGGGGCTGACGCTCCAGCGACCGCTTTGCTCGGCCATGCGTAAAAAGGAGTGCTCGATTTGTCGCAGCAATTGGCCAGAGGCGTACAACTCAGGGCCCTTGAATCCACCGATGTTTTGTGAGGAGATCACCAAGGGCTGACGCCAGGGGTGTGGGGCCGGTTCACAGGTTTCGCCTTTACCGGCCTTGGCCATGCGTATGCTCCAAGGCAGATTTTCCATTTGGATCTGTGCTTTGGGTGTGTCCGATTGACCGTCCTCCATATACGACAGGACGCGCACGCCTCGAATTTTGGCGTCGGACTGAAAATGAGCGGCTTCGCGCAATTGGCCTTTGTCATCGATCCAGGCGCTGGCACTGACTTTGGTGGGGCGATCCAGTGTCGCCTCGATCAAAGCTTGGCGTATGGCCGTCAATTGAGATTCTGGATCGAGTACTGCCGATTGTGCCTGTGCATTTCCAGCGAGGAACAGGCTCAAGACAAACCAAGCTCCAATTCGAGCAGCGGGTTTCATGCTGGCCTCACTTGCGACGACTGGCGACGTGTTGCATGTACAGCAAGCGCAGATCTCGTACCGCTTGACCATCGAGCGAGAGAGTGGTTTCGTAGGTGTCTTCGCCCACCGGGGTGATGCTGACCAGTTTGGCGCCATAAATCACACCTTCGACTTTGGTGCGAAATGTGTCGCTCATGACGGTCATGTCCGAAATGGTGGTACTGGCATCCAGGTATTGGCCGTATACCTGTTCGGTCAGGGTGCGATAGGCATCCAGCTTTGAAGCACGAATCGCCAAAAGACGCTGTTGTGACGGGTTTTTGTGATTTTGCATGCTGATCACGGCGTAGCCGGTGGCCACAATGGACTCACGCTTCTCGATCATCGGGGTTATCAATGAAGCTTCGCTTTCACTGACTGGATCAGCGACGGCAGAAGAACTCAAGGGCACGGTCTGGCATGCCGTGAGGCACATCGCTGCGACAAAGAGGGGAATGAGGGGACGATTCATCATCACTGAACTCCGTGAATAAACTCAAGCTTGGTCTTAGCATCGACTCCAAACGCTGAGTCTTGAGTCGCTTGGTCATCGCGGTCATGCATTAAATCAAGGGTTTACCCGATAACTGTTTGGATGCCCATGACTTGAAAACAACAAATTCACATAATCAATAAATTTATCGAATATCATCAAACACAGTATTACTACGCCAAGATGCACCGTCTCAAGTCATCAGCCCCAACGGGCAGCAGCGCCATATTGGGGCTCAGCGAGCCCATGGTGTCCCTGCGTAAATTGATCGATTGCCTGGCACCGTCTGCGGCCACGGCTCTGATCACGGGGGAAAGTGGTACCGGTAAAGAGCTGGTTGCCCAAGCCTTGCATCAAGGCTCAGACCGCGAAGGCGGCCCTTTTGTGCCGGTGAATTGCGGCGCCATTCCCAGAGAATTGATCGAAAGCGAACTTTTTGGGCATCGCAAAGGTTCCTTCACTGGGGCATTGTCCGACCGCCTCGGGCGTTTTGAGCTGGCGCACGGGGGAACTTTGTTCCTCGATGAGATTGGCGATTTACCGTCTGACATGCAGGTCAAGTTGCTGCGAGTCTTGCAAGAGCGTGCGGTGTTGCCAGTGGGGGCATCCAAAGAAGTGCCGATTGATGTGCGGGTCATCGCTGCGACCCATAAAAACCTGGAAGACGAGGTCAAGCAAGGCCGTTTCAGGGAAGACCTGTATTACCGCATCAATGTGCTGCCCATACAGACAACCCCCCTGCGTCAGCGCTCGGACGACGTTGCCTTGTTGTTGACCCACTACGCCGAGCGTCTCGCCCGAGGCGGGGTTCAGCCAGTGAGCTTTGAACCTTTATTTCTGAACATGCTGGAGCGCTACACCTGGCCTGGCAATGTGCGCGAATTGGCCAATTTGGTCGATCGACTATCGACATTGTTGCCCGGTCAAAATATCGGAGTTCGGCAGGTCCCGACCTGTATGTTGCCCAAGGCACTGGCGGCCATGCAAATCGAGTTCATCTCGGAGCAGCATGGAATTCAAGAGGTTCCACTGGCCGTTTTGTATGAAAAAGAAGCGGTGCATGCACAAGTAGAACCGCAAAAAAATCAGGATCAAGGCCTTCTGGAGTCGACCGATGATTGGGTCGCCTTGTTGTCTGCCACGGTTGCCAGCGAACCTCTGCCTGCATCGCCATCTTCGCTGCGCCAGGAAGAGGCTTCTAATGATGAACTCAATCAGGTCGAACAAGCCATTTACATGGCCCAGGGTATTCAGACTTTGCCTCCGCAAGGACTCTCGCTCAAACAGCACATGATCGATATTGAGCGCAGCCTCATCGAGCAAGCCTTGGCGGTCAATCGTGGCAATGTTTCCAAGACCGCCAAGTTGTTGCAACTTCAACGCACCACCTTGATTGAAAAAATCAATAAGTACGAACTCAGGACTGCGGGTTGAGTGCCGATACCTTGGGTTGGGGGTATGATGGACTGAATCGGTTCATGGCCATATGAAGCAAGCTCTAATTGGTTTCTCAGCAGGTGCCGCAGTGGTTGCGGCCATCTTTGGATTATTGGCGGTCACCTCTGACCCAGCCACGGCCCCCGAGGTACCCGCTTCATCTTCATCGGCCAAACCCCCAAGTTCAGGCGTGATCGACTTGATTTGCGAGTTGCGTCTCGATTTGGATGGTCAACTCGCTTTGGGCATCACCGCCAATGAACCCAATCGCATGGCCATGGCTCAAGTTGATTTTGAAAAGAGTTCTGGCTGGTATCAGGGCAAGATTGCGATTTCAGAGAGCCGAGCCGGCAATTTGATGGTGGCTGGTCAAAAGCTCAAGGTCAGTCGTCCTGCCATGTTTGAGCGATTTGGGGTGAAAATCACCCGCGAGGAATTTGAAGTCGATCGACAGACGGGCGACTTTCAGCAAAGCCTGACCCTGCAAGACGGTCGTGTCATCACCCTCATTCGAGGCACTTGCGCGCGGGTCATCAAGCCGGCTTTCTAATCCACGCTTTTGGGCTGAGCTGCGACAGCCTAAAAAAACCGAGACTGGATCAATTGTTCAGCACCGTGATGCTGATGCGGCGGTTGCGCGGGTCGGAAGGATTGTTGGGCACCGAGGGGTTGGTGTCCGCTACCCCTTCAATCCGGGTGAAGCGTTTTGCAGAAATTCCCTCAGCCTGCATCAACTGCCGCGTCGAGTCGGCCCGTTCGGCCGAGAGCAACCAGTTGTTTCGATAAGCCTCTGATTTACCAAAGCTCAGGCTGTCGGTGTGGCCACGTACCGAAATGTGATTGGGTACATTGCGCAATGTTTTGGCGACTTCCCGAACCAAGGACTGCGCACGGCCAGTGATTTCGGCGTTGCCAAGGCCGAACATGGCAAAGTCTGCCTTGTCGATGATGTCGATGCGCAGACCGTCTTTCTCGCGCGCGACCACCACCTGGTCTTTCAGGTTTTGCAACTGCTTGTTATCGGCCAAGCGTTGCTGGATGTCTTTGGCCATTTGCTCGAATTCAGCCTCGCTTTTTTCCTGCCGCTTCGATGAACTGCCGGGCTCACTGCGCGGTGAGTCTTCCTGTGGGCCCTCTCGGTTGACATCTTCTTTGGATGCCCCGGTTCCGTCGCTGGGGCCGCCTTGGGCTTGTGGGGTCAGGCGCTCGAGCATACCGGTTTGCTTGGCGCTGAATGGGAAGCCATCGGTGTCGACGATGGAAGCTCCACCGAACATGCCCGTCGAGCCAGCCATTTCGCCAAAGACGATTTGGCTGTGCGAAGTGGGACGGAAATAATCTGCAACGCTGCGTTTTTGGTCTTCGTTCGAGGCGCCCAGCAGCCACATCAGCAGAAAGAAGGCCATCATGGCGGTCATCATGTCGGCCAGAGCGATCTTCCAGGCACCGCCGTGGGCACCACCGTGCCCCTCTTCAACGATGATTTTTTTGATGATCGGGCGGACAGGCTCTTCCGCTGGCGCTGCTGCCGCCTCGGCCTCTGTGGCCTGGGCCGACTGCGCCTGCTCGTCAGCCGCTGGCTCAGCAGCGGCCTCTGCAGCTTGCGCCGGCGCTTCGACTTCGGCTTCCGCTTCTGCTGTGGCCATCAGGCACCTCTCAAGGCGTCAAAGACCTCGGAGAAACTGGGTTGATTGTGGTGGCTGATACATGCCCGAGCCGCCTCGATGGTGACGGGTTGTGCCTCGCCTTTGAGGTTGCTGACGATCATTTTCATGATCACGTTGTAGACCTGGCTCTCTTCCTCCAGCACCTGGGCCAATCGTCCCGCAAAAGGTTCGAACATGGCGTAGGACAAAAACACGCCCATCATGGTTCCCACCAAAGCCGCACCAATCAGTGCGCCCAACACGGGAGGAGGTTGGTCGATGGCACCCATGGTTTTAACCACACCCAACACACAGGCCACAATACCCAGCGCAGGCAATGAACCCGAGATGGTGGTCAAGGCATGCGGGGCCATCATGGCCTCATGGTGATGGAGTTTGATGGCTGTTTTCATGATGTCCTCGACCGCATCGGGGTCAAGGTTACCTTGCGAAATAATCATTAAGCGCAAGGGGTCGCAAATCATTTGGACAATGGAATGGTCCTTGGTCAGTTTGGGGAACTCGCCAAAGATTGGACTGGAGTCGGGGTTTTCGACGTGGGCCTCCAGGGCCACCACCCCTTCTTTTTTCATCACCCCCTGCAATTTCCCCACCAAGACGATCAATCCCAGGTAGTCTTCCGCCTTCCATTTGGGACCCGAGATACATTTGCCGATTCCGCCCATGGCCGCTTTGAACACGTCAAAACTATTGCCCACCAAAGCGGCACCGATGGCAGCACCGGCAATGATGATGAACTCAAAAGGGGCTGCCTTGATGATGGGAGCCATCTTGCCTCCGGCCGCAATATAGCCGCCGAATACCGCTCCAAAAATCACAATAAATCCAACAAAAAAGAACATGTCCGTGACCTCAGGAAGGAAAGACGCACCAAATGCCGATGCACCAGCCGAGAAAGAATTGAAATGCTAAATCTATCAGATTCCCAAGCAACAAAACAGGAAATATCAAATAGACAAAAGTCCAAAAAACCCCCCAAGGGGTTGGAAGAACCCGTGGAATGTCGTAACCCATCACAGGGCCTGATTTGTTGGCTGGCGTGGACGTGTTTTGACTCATGATCGAGAGTTTAATCGGCATTAACCAGGGCAACTTGAACCCATTGAAGCCAAACTGATTATGATTCGGGGCATGGAATTGCTTTGGAATCCCCCATTGTCTGAAGCTTGGACGCGTTTCCATCGAGACAATTCGGGTTCTTTGCAACAGTCCTGGGCCTACGGTGAAGCCCTGCGATCGCTGGGCGTCGAGGTGGTTCGTGTTGTGGCCATGGACCAGGGGCGTTGGTTGGCCTGTGCCCAATTCATTGCACGTCGCATTTTGGCTTACATTTCGCTGGCCTCTTGTTCGCGCGGCCCTGTTTTTGACCCGCAGGTCGGCCTAGAGCAACGACGTGAATTTCTGCAGCGAGTCCGTCAAGGATTACCGGTCAAAACCTTTAAGGTGCCCTTGTTTTCCCCCAACACCCCACGCACGGACTGGGATGCGCAAGAAGTCA
>CAYMJT010000132.1:6083-6465 GCA_964390775.1 uncultured Bordetella sp. | reverse complement strand
CCTTGACCCCATCCTCCAGCATTTGATCTTGTAGCAGCATCAGGTGCACCTCGAGCAAGGCCGACAACTCGGGTGGGGCGTCTTTGGGCAGGGTATCGTGCAAGCGCTGAACTTCCTCACTGACCACTTGACGCGCCAAAGATAGGCGTCGAATTTCCGATTCGACCTGTTCTGGCTCAATAAAATAATGGGCGACATCAACACGGCTGGATGCGATCAACACGGCGCGCCCGATGGCAACGCCGCGAGCGACCGCCAAACCGTGCATCGCCAGGGTCATGTCATTCGCCTTCGCCAAATTTGTCATTAAAGAGCGCCAGCAAAGCATCCATGGCTTGCTGCTCTTGCTCGCCCGAGGTTTCGAGTTCAACCTCCACACCCA
>CAYMJT010000132.1:5470-6073 GCA_964390775.1 uncultured Bordetella sp. | reverse complement strand
CCGCCGCCAGCATCATGACACCCATGATGCTCTTGGCGTTGACTCGGCGGTCGTTTCGGCTGAGCCAGACTTCGCACGGAAAAGAGCCGGCCAATTTGGAGAGTTTGGCCGATGCTCGGGCGTGCAGGCCCAATTTATTGCTGATGGTCACGCGGGTTTGAATCATGACTGCGTCGCTGCTGGTTTTGGGGGGCCGTGATGGCCACTTGCATGATGCCTTGGGACGCACCGATCAGAGCACGCGTCACCAGAGCCTCAAGTCTTTCTTGACGATAGCACACGGTGCGCAACAGCATGGGCAAATTGACACCTGTGAGTAGTTTGATTTCAGTGCCGTCGACCAGGTTTTGGGCCACATTGCAGGGCGTGGCGCCAAAGACATCGGTCAGGACCAGCGTCGGACGATCGCCGTCTTGCTCTAAAGCAATGCGGGTGGCCGCCAAGGTGTCGGCAGGTGGGGCATTGGGTTGCACATCAATGGCCAAGACATCTTCACCGCAGTCGGGGAAAACATGTAGCGCACACTGGCGCAAAGCATGCGCCAAAGGGGCATGGGCAATGATCAGGATTCGGGTGCAGGGCATGGTCAGGACTTTCAAGCCC
>CAYMJT010000132.1:3601-5460 GCA_964390775.1 uncultured Bordetella sp. | reverse complement strand
GATCAGAGCCCGCTGGAAACGGGCCGGTCCGTCCAATCCCAAAGCACCGGCCAGATCGACCACCCAGCCGAAGCCCCATTGCATCAGGAACACCCCCGAAAAAATCAACAGGTTGTAAGCCGACAAGGCACGGCCCGCCAGTTGGCTGGGAAACGCCAGTCCAATGGCAGGTTGGGCCAGCGAAACGAAAGAGCACGTCACAAAGAACACCGACCATGCCAAGGCCCCAGTCCCGGGACCCTGGACCACCAGCCAGACGATGGCCAGCATATTCAAGGGCAAACCCACAGCGATCAAGCGATTGGGGCCCCAGCCTCGTCGACCCAGCCATGGCGTGGCCAAGCCCCAACCGGTGAAAGTGAGCAACATCACCACATTGATCCAGAAGAGTCCGGTGGCTGCATCCAGGGGGGTGTACTGGCTCACTTTGACCATCCAGGGTCCCGCCCAAAGGCTTTGCATGGCGATCATGCCGCCATAAACAAAAAAGCCCAATGGCGCCATGCGCTGAAAATACCGATGACGCCAGACTGGCGCATAGGACTTCCATAGTCCTTGGGCCGGTTCTTGCGATGTTGTTGCGCTTTCTGGGTCGGTCGGCCTACGCCAAGCCGGGACCTGCCACCAGAGTAAGGCCAAAGCCAGCACATTGAGCAATGCCACACCCCAAAAAATAGGGCGCCACCCGATACTGGGCAGAAGCCATTGAACCGGCAGGGTAGACGCCAACATCCCCAGTGAGCCCGTCATCAACATCCATGAATTGGCCCTGACCTGACTGCCGGCGGGCAACCAGCGACGAAACCCAGTCAATGGCGCCATCAAACAGGCGCTGACGCCAACCCCGGTGAGCAATCGCGCTAACAGCAGATGGTTGAATTCGGTGGCCACCGAGAATATGACGCTGCCCAAAATGGCCATGGTCAACAAGGCGCACAACACCTTGCGCGGTCCGTGGCTGTCGAGCCAACGGCCCATGGGCAATTGGGTGGCCGCAAATCCCAGAAAATATCCCCCAGCCAGCAAACCCAAATCTCGGGCTTGCAAGCCCAGTTCATCCATCAGAGTCGGCGACAGCGTGGCCGTGATCGCGCGCACCAAGGTCGACAAAAAATAGGCGAATGCAAAAGTCAGAAAAATTTTTGCCACTTGGAACGGTGTCATGGCTGCTGGACGCCTTCTTGCAGGGTTTGAATAATGGCCGGCGCAACCGGATGCCGTGCAGAATAAACCGCCAACTGGTGGGCCTGCTGCCCCCTCATCCACCAACTGAAGTGGGCTTGATGCCCCGTTGCCGATGCAGCTTGTAACTGGCTAGGGGGTGGATCGGCTCGTGCCCCAGACAGCGCCCAGGCGCGGATACCGCTGGCCAAAGCGGGGTCAGCCCCCATGGCCAGCAAACTGGCCTGCTGCCAAGCCTTTATGACTTGGGCCGAGTTTGATCCCGCTGGCAAGTCGAGCCTGGACCAGGTGAAATGAAGGTCTTGGGCTTCACAACCCATCATCCGCAAACGGGCCTGTATGCCGCCCAAATCCACCTGCCTCTCAGCCACATCGGGTTTACAAGGCAATAGCAATGGCTCAGGCTGGTCGTCAAAGCTGACCCGACGCCAGTTGAGCGCCGGGTTACAGGCCGAAACAGCCATACACACACTCAGAACGGCAGGCCAAACGAGACCTTGGCTCGATCGAATCATGCCGTGTCTCGCTGGGGAAGGCAGTCCAGCAAAATCCGAGTCAAGCCCCCTGGATCGCTCACCATGGGGTCATGCCCTGTGGCCATTTCGATCACTCTGACGCCAGGCAACCATCGTCCACCCCAAAATTGGGGGTCGTTCACCCGAGGACGTATCGCGTCG
>CAYMJT010000132.1:3040-3591 GCA_964390775.1 uncultured Bordetella sp. | reverse complement strand
GTCGCGGATGGCATCGATGGTGGCCAAGCTGGGCTTTGTGCAACTGACGAAGGTGCGAGCAATGGCTGACAGCGTGTCGATAGAAAAATCGAGCACATCCAAATAAGGTTGCGCCGGATGATTGGTTTGACGACGGTTCACCCAAGCCTCTTGCTCACCACTCAAACCAAACAAGCTGGCACCAGGCGGCGGGAAACTGAAGTTCGGGTCCGCCTGGGCGGCCGCCATTCGCCCCTCGCGGGTGGCTCTCGCATGGGTGCCGGACCACGCCTCACCCGGCTTGGGCACCACCGCATCCACATACACCAGGTGCGCGATGCGTGCGCCCAAACGATCGGCCACACCCGTCCCAACCATACCGGCATACGAATGAACGGCCAACACGATGTCGGTCATCTCCTCGGCTTCAATGGCGGCGAGATGGCGCAGTGGGATTTCTCGCTGATCGAGAATACCCGCAACTTCGAGACCCCGCCGGAGGCGCGCGGCCAGCACCTGACCAGCTTCCTGACCGACCGCGCCATCGGCTGGCTGCGGGAACAGCGCGCGGT
>CAYMJT010000132.1:2209-3030 GCA_964390775.1 uncultured Bordetella sp. | reverse complement strand
TGAATTAAAAATCTAGATGACTTGGGCCGCACGCAATTCGGCGATCTGAGCCACGGAGTATCCCAGCACCTCGCGCAAAATGTCATCGGTGTGTTGTCCCATGGTGGGCGGAGGGAGTTCGCAACGAACGGGTGTTCGACTGAGTTTGAGTGGACTAGATACCAGATCAAAGGGCGTACCGATCGAATGCTGCCAGCGAGTGACCATACCGCGCTCGCGTACTTGCGGGTCGTCAAACACCTCGGCCAAGCTGTTGATGGGGCCCGCCGGCACCTGTTGTAACTCCAATTCGCGCAACCAGTCAGCCTTGGCGCGAGTTTTAAAAACCGCCTCCAACATGGGCACCAGTACTTCGCGGTGACGCACACGATCGGCATTTTTTGCAAAGCGCGGGTCGCTGGCCCACTCGGGGTGACCTGCCACAGCACAGAATTTGGCAAATTGACCGTCATTGCCCACCGCCAAAATCATGTGGTCGCGCTCACCCTGCGGATTGGGCGCGGTTTCAAAGACTTGATAGGGGACCACATTCTGGTGGGCGTTGCCCATGCGCCCAGGCACCTTGCCATCGTACGGTCCACTGACCAGGTAATTGGCGCCCAAATTGGCCAGCATGGCCACCTGGGTATCGAGCAGCGCCATATCGATATGCTGCCCCTCCCCTGTGCGTTCGGCGTGTCGCAACGCAGCCAAAATGGCCACGGTGGCATACATGCCGGTGAACAAGTCGGCCACGGCCACGCCCACTTTTTGCGGACCACCGCCCAAATCGTCACGCTCGCCGGTGACGCTCATCAAACCGCCCATGCCCTGTATCGCGT
>CAYMJT010000132.1:964-2199 GCA_964390775.1 uncultured Bordetella sp. | reverse complement strand
AAACCAGTTTGGGGTTGATGGCCAACAACATCGGTGCATCGAGGCCATAGCGGGCCATGTCGCCCACCTTGAAATTCTCGATAAAGACATCGCAATGTCGAACCAACTCGCGCACCAACTCTTGCCCACGCGGCTTGGCAATGTCACAGGTGATGGAACGCTTGTTTCGGTTGGCGCCGAGATAATAAGCGGCCTCAGATGTGTCGTGACCGCTGGGGTCTTTTAGATACGGTGGCCCCCAGGTGCGGGTGTCGTCGCCCGCACCAGGACGTTCCACCTTGAGCACATCGGCCCCCAAGTCACCTAAGTTCTGAGTGCACCAGGGCCCTGCCAGAACGCGCGATAAATCAAGGACACGGACGCCGTCAAGTGAGTTCATGGCGGCATTGTAGGCAAGCGGGCTGCGCGCAGGTGTCGCGCGGCCCATCGTGTGTATCGTTTTGCTTACTGTCGGAATTGATCGTGACAGTTTTTGCAAGCACCGCCGCTGGTCGCCATGGTGGCCTTGAGCTCGTCTTGCTTACCGCTGCGGGCTGCAGCCAAAACTTTGGACATATCCGCCAACAATCTTTCCTGGGCCTCACTGAACTTGGCAGGTTCTTTCCAGATCTCGGCTTTGGCTTTGGTGTCGCCAGATTGGGTGTCGGCGCCAAATGCAGTCCAAGGCAACTTGTGCACCACCTCCAGCACGGCAGCGTTATCGGCGGCGGCTTTGGCATCGTACGGAATGCGACCCTGAGCCATACCGGCCAACCTGGCCCAGTGGGTGCCCATGACGGTCAGCGCCGATTTGCGATATTTGATGGCATCTTCCGGCTTGGCAAACTGGGCCGAAGCAGGCAAAGACAGCGCAAGGGTGGTGGTGGCCAGCACCATCGACAGCAGATGTTTCATGTCAGCTCCTGAGGGTTAAAAAATTGGTTACAGTCGCATTTAACCATGAATAAGTCCACTCCTTTCAACAGGGTCCGAATTTGGGATTTGCCCACTCGGCTATTTCATTGGACGCTTGCCGTCTGTGTGCTGGGACTGATCGTGACCGGCAAAATCGGTGAGGCTCAATTGGACCTGCATGCGCGGTTCGGCTACGCCGTGTTGGCCCTGATTTCATTTCGAATCCTCTGGGGCTTGTTGGGTGGGCGTTGGTCACGCTTTTCCCAGTTTGTCCCCAGTCCGGCACGGCTCTGGGCCTATGTGCGAGGCCGATGGGATGCGCCAGCGGGGCACAACCCATT
>CAYMJT010000132.1:0-954 GCA_964390775.1 uncultured Bordetella sp. | reverse complement strand
AGGCGATCGATCCCGACTTTGCGGGACAGCCTCTGCTGGGGGTGTTCACCGCCCAAGTCTGTACCGGGCTCATCATTGACGATGAAATCTCCTTTACAGGGCCCTTGTACGCCTTGGCACCATCGAATTGGGTCTCTGTAGCCAGTCACTATCACAAGAGCCTGGGTCAGGCGCTGGTGATTTCGCTGGTCGTATTGCACCTGGTGGCCATCATCTGGCACACCATAAAACACCGGCGTCGTTTGGTCCAGGCCATGGTGACGGGTGATCAGGAAGTCGGCACCGAGGTGACCCCATCGAGGGATGATCTGGGGTCGCGCCTTGGGGCTTTGATGCTGTTTGCGGCTTGCCTGGCCGGAACATGGGCTTTGATATCACTGGGATCCCCCAGTTCTTAGATTGCGCCATGAAATCTCTGCCGGTCGAGCTGTCCATGCCCCAATCCGCCACCGAATGGGAAGCTGCCGAGGGCATTCTGCGCGAATATGGCGACAGTTTGGGCATCGATCTGTCATTTCAGGGCTTTGAGAGCGAGCTACACAGCCTGCCCGGCGCCTATGCTTCACCCCGAGGCACCCTGTTGCTGGCATGGGTTGATGGAGAGTTGGCCGGCTGCTGCGCCCTGCGTCCTCTGGACGATGTGGACACAGTCAACGCCGCAGAAATGAAGCGGCTGTATGTGCGGCCTGCATTCCGACGCTTTGGTTTGGGTCGATTACTGGCCGAAGCGGTCCTCGATGCAGCCAGACAGATAGGCTACAGCAGCGTTTTGCTCGACACGCTCGATGACATGGAGGCAGCGCGGGCCCTCTACGAGGAGCTGGGTTTTATAGAGGTCCCACCGTACTATCACAGCCCCATAGCCGGCTCGCACTACCTGCGAGTCGACCTCGATTAAGGAAGCTCTGCATAACTCTGGTCGGTCGCGCACAACGCCATTTGGGATGCAGCGTG
>CAYMJT010000131.1:0-6561 GCA_964390775.1 uncultured Bordetella sp. | reverse complement strand
CAGACCGAAGGTGCAGACGAATACAAAGACACGCAGGTGTTGGCGCTGCACGTCCACGGCCCGGGCATGTTCCATACCACCGATCGCCAAATCAAGAGCGCGGCAGACCTCAAGGGTCTGAAGATGCGCGGCCCTACTCGACAGGTCACCAAGTTATTGTCCGCATTGGGCGCCACGCCGGTGGGCATGCCTTTGCCCGCCATCACCGACGCGCTGTCCAAAGGCACCATCAACGGCTGTGTGATCCCCTGGGAAGTGGTGCCTTCGGTCAAGGTCCATGAATTGGTCAAGTACCACACCGAGTTCCCTGCCAACACCACCGCCTTGTACACCACCACCTTTGTGATGGCGATGAACAAGGCCAAGTACAACTCGCTGTCACCCGAGCTAAAGAAAGTCATCGACGCCAACTCGGGACTGCAAACCTCGGGCTGGCTGGGCAAGGTACAACAATCCAACGATGTGCCGGGTCGTAAGGCGGCGGTCGACCGAGGCAATAACATCACCACCATGGGCACTTTGGAGGTCGGCGACTTCGTCAAGCGCTCCAGCCAGTTGGACGATGAGTGGGTCGCCGATATGAACAAGCGCGGCTTGCCGGGCGAAAAACTACTGCGCACCGCCAAAGACCTCATCATCAAGCACGGCCGGGCTTAAGGAACTCTTTAGCGGCCATCTTCAGCGTAGGAAATGGGCCTCGGGTTAAACTGAGCCCATGTTCCAACGCGGCTCCATTCGACACTGTAAGCAATGCGGCACTGCTGTGAGTTATCGCCTGCCAGGCGATGGCGATGAACGCGAGCGTGCGGTATGCCCAGCTTGTCACACCATCCATTACGAGAACCCGCTCAATGTGGTGGGTACCATCCCGGTCTGGGAAGACAAGGTCTTGCTGTGCAAACGCAATATCGAACCCCGCCTGGGCAAGTGGACCCTGCCTGCCGGATTTATGGAGTTGGGCGAGACCGTGGCTGAAGGCGCCGCGCGTGAGACGCGCGAAGAAGCAGGAGCGGTCTTTGAAATGCAAGACCTATTTTCGATCATGAATGTGGTGCGTGTCGGGCAGGTCCATTTTTTCTTTCGCGCACAGCTCAGCCACCCTCGTTTCGACCCTGGTCATGAAACCCAGCAAGCGTGCTTATTTGCCGAACACGAAGTGCCCTGGGATGAGATTGCGTTTCGCACGGTGCGTGAGACGCTGCGCTGTTTCTTTGCCGACCGAGCGCGCGGTCGATTTGAGTTGCATCAGATCGACATTGCCTGACGCAGGGCTTGGGCGCATAAACTGACCGCCGTGTTGGCCTCGTCGATCAGACGCCCCATGGTGATGAAGCCATGGATTTGGCGCTCGAAGCAGACGTATTGACACTTGACCCCGGCGTTGGAGAGCGCGTCGGCGTATTGCAAACCTTCGTCTCGCAATGGGTCAAAGCCTGCGGTCAGCACCAATGCGGGAGGCAGGCCAGCATGTGATGTGGCCAGCAGGGGGGAAGCACGCCAGTCTTGGGCATCGGTCGGTTTGGACAGGTAGTTGCCCACAAACCATTCGATGGAATCTCGGGTCAGCAAATAGCCTTGGGCATTGGCCTGATGCGAGGGGGTGACTGGGTCCATGTGGGTGGCTGGGTAAATCAGCAACTGGTAGGCGGGTTGATGCACCTCGTCTCGCAGGCCAATGCACACGGCGGCAGCAAGGTTACCCCCAGCACTATCGCCGCCCACGGCGATGCGCGATGGGTCGACACCCATCTTGGCAGCATGCAAACAGACCCACTTGAAAGCCGCCAGGCAATCGAGGTAGGCCGTCGGGAAGCGATGCTCGGGACCCATGCGGTAATCGACCGCGACCACCACCATGCCCGTTTGGACGCATAAGCTGCGACACAAGACATCGTGCGTATCCAGGTCACCGATGGTCCAGCCGCCCCCATGAAAATACACCAGGGCGGCCACAGGGGCGTCCCCATGCGGGCCTGGTTGGTATTCGCGCACGCTGAATCGCCCCCCCCCGCCCAGGATCTGATGGTCGGTCACACGTCCAACGGGCGGCGGTTCGGGCTGGCTGAAGGTGCGGCGATCACGATATGCCGCACGCGCAGCTTCCACGGTTTGGGTGTGAACCGGAGGAACCTGATTGTCTTGCAGCAGTTTTAACAAGCTGGCCGCTTGCGGGTCAAGCATCGTATTCTCCAAATGCCGAATGAAGTCTAAAGAATACAGCAAGGTCAGCTGAGTGACTAAAAAAATGGAAAAAATATTTGAATTTGTGGGCTAAAAACGATAATTGCTTTTTTGTGCCTCAATTCAATGGAGCCAGGCGCCGCATGTTGCCGCTGAGTGGATTTGTGATCATCGACGCGAGCTCGGTGTTGATGGGCCCCTACGCCAGCCAGTGGCTGGGTGATTTGGGCGCGCGCGTGATCAAGGTCGAACCGCCTGCTGGTGACTCCACCCGCCAAACCGGTCCCAGCACCGAAGCGGGCATGGGGGCGGTATTCATGGGCACCAACCGCAATAAACAAAGCGTGGTGATAGACCTGAAAAAGCCCGCTGGACAACAGGCTTTGCAGGCCTTGTTAAGTCAGGCCGATGCGTTCATGCACAGCATCCGGCCACAAAAGCTGGCGGCCATCGGACTGGAGCCCGAAACACTGCGGCAACGCTACCCGAAGCTGATTTTTGCCACATTGCATGGCTTTACCGAACAAGGCCCCTACGGGGGACGTCCCGCCTACGACGACATCATTCAAGGGATGTCGGGCATGGCCGATCTGGCTCGACTACAGGGCCAGGATCCGGCGTATTTCCCCACTGCCAGCGCCGACAAGACCAGTGGGCTGATCGCCGCCATCGCCATACTGGGCGCACTGTTGGCGCGCCAGCGCGACGGTCAGGGTCGGCAGGTGGAGGTCCCTATGTTCGAGAGCATGGTGTCGTTTAACCTGGTCGAGCACTTGTACGGTATGCATTTCGAGCCCGCTTTGGCCCCGGCGGGCTATCCGCGCGTGACCAACCCTTGGCGCCGCCCATACCCCAGTGCTGACGGCCATGTCTGCATGATGCCCTATACCGATGCCCATTGGCAGCGTTTTTTTAGGGCTTGCGGACGCGACGATTGGGCCGATGACCCGCGCTTTGCCAGCATGGCCGAGCGCACCCGACACATAGGCGATTTGTACTCGGCTCTGGGCCAATTGGTGGCTGCTGAGCCGACCGCACACTGGTTGGCGTTGTGCGAGCAACTGGACATTCCGGCCGCAGCGGTCACGCCCCTGCAAGGGCTGCCGCAAGACCCGCACTTGCAGGCCACCGACTTTTTTCAGACCTTGGACGACCCAGTCATGGGGCGGATTCGTTTGACCGGTGTACCCGTGTTGTTTGACGGCCAACGGCCAGCGGTTCAGATGCCGCCCCGTTTGGGCCAGCACACCCGAATGGCCTTGCTGGCCGCCGGGGTGAGCGAAGAGCAAATCCAACTTTGGCTGGCCGAGGGCGCCATCGCCACCCATCCTGGCGCATTGGAGGACAAGAAACCATGAGCATTTTGAGTTCACTGCAGCCAGTCTCGATTCCCGCCGAGGACGAGGCCCTGCGTCACGAAGTGCGAGAATTTTTGCGCCAACGCGTCAGCCAACAACCCGCGCACCTGCGGGCCAGATCGTGGTCGGGCTATGACCCCGAGTTCAGTCGTGAATTGGGACGTCGGGGCTGGTTGGGCATCACTTTGCCGCGCGAGTTGGGCGGCGGCGGACGCAGCGCTTTCGCGCGCTATGTGCTGGTCGAGGAATTTTTGTGCGCTGGGGCGCCGGTCGGCTCGCACTGGATCGCCGACCGACAAAGCGGTCCGCTGATCTTGAAATACGGCACTGCTGAACAACAACGTTTTTACATTCCACGCATTTGTCGCGGCGAGGCGTTTTTTTGTATCGGCATGAGCGAACCCAACGCCGGCTCTGACCTGGCCGGTGTGCGCACGCGCGCCGAACGCAATGCACAGGGCTGGTTGCTGAATGGGCAAAAAATCTGGACCACCAATGCCCATCATTGTCACTACATGATCGCCTTGGTGCGTACCTCAGGACAGGTGGGCGACCGCCATCAGGGGTTGTCGCAACTGATCGTTGACCTCAAGCGCCCGGGCGTGACAGTGCGTCCGATTCGCGATATGTCGGGCGACTCGCATTTTTGTGAGGTCTTCTTTGACCAAGTGCAACTCGATGCCCAGGCGCTGATCGGCGTTGAAGGCCAGGGCTGGGAACAGGTCACCGCCGAGTTGGCTTATGAGCGCAGCGGCCCCGAGCGGCTTTACTCCAGTCTGGTGCTGTTTGACCAGTGGCTGGACTTCGTCCGACAACCCGGTCAGGCCAACGATGCGGCGCGGCAATTGGCCGGGCAAATCATCGCCCAGTTGGCCCCCTTGCGGGCCATGACTTTGGCCGTGACCGAAAAACTCACCCAAGGTCAGAGTCCGGTGGTGGAAGCGGCTTTGAACAAAGACATCGGGACCGGGATTGAGCAAGACATCCCGCGCCTGATCGCTGATGAGTTGATGTCACGCCCCAGCGGCAGCGTACCGCTGGAGTTACTGCACACGCTGGCGTATGTGACGGCGGTGGCGCCCAGTTTTTCCTTGCGTGGCGGAACCCGTGAAATTTTGCGCGGCATGATCGCCCGTGGGCTGGGATTGCGATAGGAGTCTCACCATGCATTCATTGTTCACCCAAGCCCTGCATGATTTGTTGCACCAAGAGTGCAGTCCCAGCGTGGTGCGCCAGATCGAAGCCCAACCGCGCCATCGCGGGCTGTGGACCCAGTTGTGCGGAACCGGATTCAACGACATCCTCCTGCCCGAGTCAGCGGGCGGCGCGGCCCTGCCACTGGAAGCTGCCTTCGATTTGTGGGCCTTGTGCGGGCGGTTCGCCCTGCCCTTGCCGCTGCCCGAAACCCAATGGGCGCGGGCGCTGTTGCACGCCGCTGGTGTGGAGGATCTGCCCTCTGGGCCCATCGGTTTGGGCTGGGCTGAAGTGCAAACGGGGCAGACCTTGTCGGTCGATGTCAGTGCCGGCCCCTGTTGCGACCATGTGTTGGTTAGCATGGGTGACGGGTTGCGCTTGCTGCCGCTGGAGACCGCCCAAATGCAGGCCCATGGGCTGGCCCTGGACTTGCGACTGAGTTGGAGCGCTGACCATTGGGCGGCGCAGCCGGTGCTGGCCCCCCGCACCGACTTGGCCTTGGTACAGGCGCTGCTGGCGGCGGCGCAAATGAGTGGCGCCATGACAGCTGTGTTTGAACAAACGCTGGAGTACGCCAACCAGCGCCAGCAGTTTGGCAAGCCGATCGGTCGATTCCAGACCATACAGCACAACCTGAGCATTTTGGCCGAGCAAGTCTTTGCCGCTGCGATGGCGGCACGACTGGCCTGTCAGGGCGAGTGGTCGGCTTTGTCTCCTTTGCGCGTGGCCGTGGCGAAAGCGCGCACCAGCATGGCGGCACAACAAGTCACCACACTGGCCCATGGTCTGCATGGCGCCATTGGCTTTACCCACGAATTCGATTTGCAATTGCGCACTCGCCGTTTGTACGCCTGGCGCCAGTGCGCCGGCGCCGAAACGCACTGGCAGCAACATTTGGGACAGGCCATGCTGGACCGCCCCTGCCACAGCCTGGATGTGTTGCGCGAATTGACCGACCTTTGAAACGGAGACCCCATGAGTACCTTGTTGAAAAAAGAGCGCCATGGTGCTGTGATGGTTTGGACCTTGGATCAGGCCGAGACACGCAATGCACTGACCGGAAACAACGCGGCAGAAGAGTTTGTTCAGGCTTGTGCCGAAGTGACCCGCGACACATCGGTGCGGGCGGTGGTACTGACTGGCGCTGGGCCGGTCTTCAGCTCGGGGGGCAATGTCAAGGACATGCAGAAGTACCAGGGCAACACCTTGCCGACCGAGGTGATCCGAGACGAATACCGCAACGGCATTCAACGCATTCCCAAGGCCTTGTATCCGCTCGATGTGCCCGTCATAGCGGCCGTCAACGGGCCAGCCATTGGGGCCGGGTTGGACCTGACCTGCATGTGCGATATCCGCATCGCCTCAGAGAAGGCCACATTTGCCGAGAGCTTTGTGCGGGTGGGCATCGTACCGGGTGATGGCGGTGCCTGGCTATTGCCGCGCGTGGTTGGCATGTCCAAGGCTTGCGAGATGGCTTTCACGGGCGAGGCCCTGAATGCCGCTCAGGCGCTGGCCTGCGGGCTGGTCTCGCGGGTGGTCAGCCCCGAGCAGTTGATGCCCGAGGCCATGACCCTGGCGCAAAAAATCGCCGCCAATCCCGGTACGGTGCTGCGCATGACCAAACGCTTGCTGCGTGAAGGCGAGCGCAGCAGCCTGGAGGCCTTGTTGGAGCTATCGGCCAGTTACCAGGCGATTGCCCACCACACCGCCGACCACCATGAGGCGGTGCGGGCCTTCGTTGAAAAGCGCAGCCCCCGCTTTTCCTGACTGAAATGAAGGGGGATAACCACAGGGTTTCCCCGAGAATTCCAAGGATCTGCAATGTCCG
>CAYMJT010000130.1:199-6660 GCA_964390775.1 uncultured Bordetella sp. | reverse complement strand
CGCCAGAGCATCTACCTCGATGCCATCGCCCAAAACGACATCACCTTTGGCATCGGCCCGGCCGGCACCGGTAAAACCTATCTCGCCGTGGCCTGCGCGGTCGATGCCCTCGAGCGCAGCGCAGTGCAGCGCATCGTGCTGACCCGGCCGGCGGTAGAAGCGGGCGAGCGGCTGGGCTTTTTGCCCGGCGACCTGGCGCAAAAGGTCGACCCCTATCTGCGGCCTCTGTACGACGCCTTGTATGACCTGATGGGGTATGAGCGGGTGCAAAAGGCCTTTGAGCGCAACGCCCTGGAAATCGCACCGCTGGCTTTCATGCGTGGTCGGACGCTGAACCATTCTTTTGTGATTTTGGACGAAGCGCAAAACACCACGCCGGAACAAATGAAGATGTTCCTGACCCGCATCGGTTTTGGTGCCAAAGCCGTCATCACCGGTGATGTCAGTCAAATCGACCTGCCCAAAGGCCAAACCAGCGGCTTGATCGATGCCGAACGGGTGTTGCGGCGGGTGTCGGGCATCGCCATGTGCCACTTCACCAGTGCCGATGTGGTGCGTCACCCTTTGGTGGCGCGCATCGTCGACGCCTATGACGCGCAACGCGCCAAAGGCGAACGGTCATGAGCACCCGCGCCATGCCCGACCTGCAATTGTCTTTGCAGTTTGCCTTGTTGGGGTCAGCGGCGCGCCATCGACAAGCCTTGCCCCGGCACCGGGTGATTCGTTGTATCCGTCACGCCTTGACGCAAGAGGCCGAAATCACCGTGCGCATTGTCGATGAGGCCGAAGGCCGGGCTTTGAATCGGGCGCACCGACAACGCGACTATGCAACCAATGTGTTGACCTTTGCCTATGCCCAACAGCCCGTGGTCATGGCCGATCTGGTGCTGTGCGCGCCCATCGTGGCACGCGAAGCCAAAGAACAAGGCAAGACCCTGGCCGCCCACTACGCCCACTTGTTGGTGCATGGGGCCTTGCATGCCCAAGGTTGGGACCACGAGACCAGCGCCGCCGACGCCCGCGCCATGGAGAGCCACGAAATCGCCATCCTGGCTGGGTTGGGCATCGCCAACCCATACCGCTGAGTCAGGGCATGCCCAAGGGCTCAGGTCTTGGGGTGATGCCCTGGCCCCGGGTCGTCAAAATGGGCCTCGACATCGCTGGGCAGCAGTTGAATGGTGGCCCGTAAGCCAGGGACCGCATTCATCAGGGCCAACTCGACGTTGGTGCGCAAGGCCGCCGCACGACCCAGCGACCACGAGGACGGCATGTGCATGTGAACATCGACAAAACAACGCTGCCCAGCTTTGCGGGTGCTGAGGTGATCGAAGCGGATGATGGCGCTGCTGCCGCGTTGGTGCTCAAAGCCTTTGAGCACCTCTTCAATTTGTTCGCGCACTGCGGGTTCTACCGCCTCGTCCATCAGGGCCTGTGAGGAAGTCCACACCAGATGCGCGCCTTCGCGCAAGATGTTCAGGGCCACGGCAATGGCCACCAAGGGGTCTAGCCAGAGCCAACCCGTGAACTGCACCGCCACCAGACCGATCACCACGCCCAGCGACGTCCAGACATCGGTCACCAGGTGCCGCGCATCGGCTTGCAAAGCCATCGAGCGGTGCGCTTCTCCGGCCTTGAACATGACCCAGGCCAACAAGCCGTTGAGTGCCGAGCTGAAAACCGACAGAGCCAGCCCCAGACCCACTTGCTGCAGCGGCTCTGGGTCCCATAAACGATGCAAGGCGGCCCAGATGATGCCCAAGGCGGCACCGACAATCAAAATGCCTTCAAAGCCAGAAGAAAAATATTCGGCCTTGTGGTGCCCGTAGGGGTGAATCTCATCGGCTGGACGCGCCGCCACCATCACCATGGCCAGACCAAACATGGCCCCGGCCAGATTGACCAAGGACTCGAGCGCGTCAGAGAGTAAACCGACCGAACCCGACACCCACCAGGCCGCCGCCTTGAGCAAGATGGTCAGCAAAGCCACACCCACCGAGGCCAGCATCAGCCTTTTCGGGGTCCAGCGGCGCACCCAATCGCTCATCGCTCACGCTCAGCTCAGCGTCACCCGCACAAATTTACGTTTACCCACCTGCAAGACATAGGTCCCAGCGTCCAGCTTCAAGCCCTTGTCGCTGACGCCTTGGCCGTCGACGCGCACACCGCCGCCATCGATCAGTCGATGGGCTTCGCTGCCCGACGAGGCCAGGCCCGCCGCTTTGACCAATGCGCCGATGCCCATGGGTGCCCCACTGAGTGGCAACTCGGGGATGTCGTCGGGTATGCCGCCACGGCTGCGCAACTCGAAGTCATGTTGGGCGGCTTCAGCAGCGGCCTGGCTGTGAAAGCGAGCGGTGATCTCGCGCGCCAGCAGCACCTTCACCTCTTTCGGGTTGCGACCCTGGGCCACCTCACGGCGCAGGGCCTCGATCTCGGCCAGCGACTTGAACGACAGCAAGGTGTACCAGCGCCACATCAACTCGTCGCTGATCGACAGCACCTTGGCAAACATGGTGTTGGGGTCTTCGGTGATGCCGATGTAGTTGTTCTTGCTCTTGGACATTTTGTCCACGCCATCGAGCCCTTCGAGCAAAGGCATGGTCAATATGCACTGGGGCTCTTGACCGTATTCGAGCTGCAGGTGACGCCCCATGAGCAAATTGAATTTTTGATCGGTGCCGCCCAACTCGAGATCGGACTTCAAGGCCACCGAGTCATAGCCTTGCATCAAGGGGTACAGAAATTCGTGCACCGAGATCGGCGAGCCAGCGCTAAAGCGCTGATGAAAGTCGTTGCGCTCCATCATCCGCGCCACGGTGTACTTGGCCGCCAGCTGAATCATGCCCATGGCCCCCAGGGGCAGACTCCACTCGGAGTTGTAGCGGATTTCGGTCCGTTGCGGGTCCAACACCAGACTGGCCTGGCGGTAGTAGGTTTCTGCGTTGTCCTTGATTTGCTCGGGGGTCAGCGGCGGGCGAGTGCTGTTGCGGCCCGAGGGGTCACCGATCAGGCTGGTGAAATCGCCGATCAGAAAGATCACCTGATGCCCCAGATCTTGCAACTGACGCATCTTGTTGAGCACCACGGTGTGGCCAATATGGATGTCGGGGGCGGTAGGGTCCAGCCCCAACTTGATGCGCAAAGGCACCCCTGTGGCCTCGGAGCGGGCCAGTTTTTGTTGCCACTCGTCTTGCGGGATCAGCTCTTCACAGCCACGCAAAGAGACGCTCATGGCTTCCAGGACCCGATCGGTGACCGGGTATTTGGGCTTAACCTGTTGATTCATAATGATTTTTTTCGGTATTGCAGGACCGGGCCAGCGGGTTATACTAGCCCCCTCATTGATTCAATTCTATCGGTGCGTTTGCAGTTCGGCCATGTCCGGCGCGCCATGGAGTCGGCTTTTGCCCAAACCTATGTCAGACCTGTTCAGTCGGATTTCAAATTGGCCCCAGCGATGGGCCGAAATTCAGCGCCGCCACCCACAACGGGTGCTGGCCGCTGTTGCCGCACTGCTCATGGTCGGTGGCTCGGCCTCGTATGCTGTGGCCACGCTGGGCCCTGACGCATCGCGGCTGCCCACCGTCGAACTGATCACCCCTTTGAACCTGTCGGCCCAGCTCGGCAAACTGGCTGCCCCCGATTGGCGCTTGTATCGCAGCGACCTGACGCGCAGCAACGACACCGCCGAAACCCTGTTGACCCGATTGGGCCTGCAAGACCCCTCAGCGGCCGAGTTCATCCGCCAGTCACCCCTGGCCCGCGCCCAGCTCTTGGGCAAGCCCGGGCGTCAGGTGCGGGCAGAGAGTGACGCTCGCAACCAACTCCTTTCGCTGAGTGTGCGCTGGATTGCTGACGAGAAATCGGAACAATTTCAGCGCCTGGTCATCGAGCGTCGCGAAACCGGTTGGTCCCTCGAGCTGCAAACCGGCAACCTGATCGCGAACACCCAGTTGGCGGGCGGCATCATTCAGAGCTCTTTGTTCGCCGCCACCGATCAGGCCCGCATTCCTGATTCGGTGGCTGTGCAATTGGCCGATATTTTTTCGGGCGACATCGACTTTCATCGCAATTTGCGCAAAGGCGACCGCTTCTCGGTGGTCTATGAAACGATGGAGGCCGACGGCGAGCCCATGCGCACAGGCCGTGTCTTGTCGGCCGAATTCGTCAACAACGGCAAAACCCATACGGCGCTGTGGTTCAAAGAACCCAATGCCGCCAAGGGCGAGTACTACAGTCTGAACGGCCAAAGCCTGCGCCGCGCTTACCTGACTTCGCCGTTGGCGTTTTCTCGCATCACATCGGTCATGGGCATGCGTTTCCACCCGGTGCACCAGACCTGGAAAGCCCACACCGGGGTTGACTACGCCGCCCCACCGGGCACCTCGGTTCGAACGGTAGGCGATGGCGTTGTCGAGGTCGCTGGTTGGCAAGGCGGCTATGGCAACACCGTGATCGTGCGCCACCGCAATGGCCACAGCACCTTGTACGGCCACTTGAGCAAAATCGGTGTACGCGCTGGCCAATCGGTCTCCCAAGGCCAGGACATAGGCGCGGTGGGCGCCACAGGCACCGCCACGGGTCCGCATCTGCACTTTGAATTCCGCGTCAACGGCGTACACCGCGACCCGCTGACGCTGGCCCGCCAAAGCGAATCACGCCCGATCTCGGCCGCCGCCAAACCCCAGTTTGAGTTGCGGGTGCAACAGGCCCAAACCGATTTGGCGGCCGCCGCTTCGGTGCAACTGCTGGCGGTCCAATAAACGCCCATGAACGGGCTGTTCATCGGCCTGATGTCGGGCACCTCGCTCGATGGCGTCGATGGTGTTTTGGCCCACTGGACCCCAGAGCCCCAACCCACCTGGCTGGCGCATGCCTTTGTGCCCTTCCCGACAGCATTGCGACAAACCTTTTTGGAGCTGCACCAAGCCCGGGCCCATGAGCTGGAACAGGCCCAACTGGCCGGCTTGGACTTGGCCCGCTTGTACGCCCAGGTCACCCAAGAGCTGCTCGAGACCCGGCAATTAAAACCTGCCGATATCCGCGCCATTGGCGCGCATGGGCAAACCATACGCCATCGACCTGTGATCAATGGCGGTGTCGGCTATAGCCTGCAAGTCCATCAAGCCGCCTATCTGGCCGAGTTGACTGGCATCAGCGTGGTGGCTGACTTTCGCAGCCGCGACATTGCGGCCGGTGGACAGGGCGCCCCGCTGGTGCCGGCGTTTCATCAGGCCCTGTGGAGCGATTCAAGCCGGCGGGTGGCGGTACTGAACCTGGGCGGCATCGCCAACCTGAGCCTGCTCGACCCCCATCGGCCATTGCTGGGCTTCGATTGCGGCCCAGGCAATATGCTGCTCGACGCTTGGCACCAGCGCCATCGGGGCGGCCACTACGATGATGCCGGGTCTTGGGCGGCCCAAGGGCAGGTACACGCCGCCTTGTTGCAAACGCTGCTCAAGGAACCTTTTTTTCAGGCCCCTGCCCCCAAAAGCACAGGGCGCGATCTGTTCCATCTGGATTGGTTGCAAGCCCATCTGCAAACCCAGGCCCCCTTGAACCCGGTCGATGTACAAGCCACCTTGCTGGAGTTGACGGCTCAGAGCAGTTCGATGGCCTTGCTGCGCCACATGCCAGCGCCGCAAGAGTTGGTGGTGTGCGGCGGCGGCGCGTTCAACCGCACCCTGATGCAGCGCCTGAGCCAGCTGCTGCCGTGCCCGGTGCTCAGCTCGGCCAACAAGGGCTTGCACCCCAATCAGGTCGAAGCCGCTGCATTCGCCTGGTTGGCGCGACGCACGCTGATGGGCTTGCCCGGCAATGTGCCCGAGGTCACCGGTGCGCGTGGCCCACGGGTGCTGGGGGCCATCTACCCGGCCTAAAACAAAACACCCCCGCAGCCCGAGGGCGCGAGGGTGGCGGGATGAGGCCTAGGGAGATTAGACCGAGAACGACGAGCCGCAGCCACAGGTGGTGGTCGCGTTCGGGTTCTTGATCACAAACTGGGCGCCTTGGAGGTCTTCTTTGTAGTCGATCTCGGCGCCGACCAGGTACTGGTAGCTCATGGCGTCGATCAGCAAAGACACGCCATTTTTGGTCATGGTGGTGTCGTCCTCATTGACCACCTCGTCAAAGGTGAAGCCGTACTGGAAGCCCGAACAACCGCCCCCCTGCACAAAAACCCGAAGTTTCAGGTCGGGGTTGCCCTCTTCGGCGATCAGGTCAGCGACTTTGGCCGCAGCACTGTCGGTGAAAAGAATCGGCTCGGGCATTTCGGTGCTGACAGATTCGGCAAGGGCACTCATGGTCATTCTCCTGACTACAGGACTCAATAGTAGCGTAAAAAACTCAACTATGTTGCGGGTAGGGGTATCGCCCAAAAGCAAAGCCGCAAGGCGGTGACCTTGCGGCTTTGGCGTCGGGCTTCGATCAGCGCTTGCTGAACTGCTTGCGACGGCGAGCAG
>CAYMJT010000130.1:0-189 GCA_964390775.1 uncultured Bordetella sp. | reverse complement strand
ACGTAACCAGCGGCCGACAAGGTCGGTTTCAGGTTCGCGTCATAGTCGATCAGGGCGCGGGTGATGCCGTGGCGCACGGCGCCGGCTTGACCCGACTCGCCGCCGCCGTGGACGTTGACCTGAATGTCGAAAGACTCGACATGCTGGGTCAGCACCAGGGGTTGCTTGGCGATCATGATCGAGGTCTGA
>CAYMJT010000129.1:4907-6684 GCA_964390775.1 uncultured Bordetella sp. | reverse complement strand
ACTATTGGCAGACCGAGACCGGTTGGCCCATTTTGACCGTTTGCAATGGCATCGAAAAAACCCCGAGCAAGTTCGGCTCGCCCGGCAAAGCCGTCTATGGCTACCACATCAAACTGCTGGACGATCAGACGGGGGCAGAAATCACAGAACCCAATAGCAAAGGCGTGGTCGCCATCGAGGGGCCTTTGCCGCCCGGCTGTTTGCAAACCGTTTGGGGCGACGACGATCGATTTGTCAAAACTTATTGGTCCAGCGTGCCCGGAAAAATGGTTTACAGCACCTTCGATTGGGCGGTGCGCGACGAAGACGGCTATTACTTCATTTTGGGACGCACCGATGATGTGATTAACGTGGCGGGGCATCGACTGGGGACACGTGAAATCGAAGAAAGCATCTCCAGTCACCCCAATGTCGCCGAAGTGGCCGTGGTCGGGGTCGCCGACCAGCTCAAAGGCCAGGTGGCCATGGCCTTTGCGATTGCCAAGGATGCCAGCGGCTTGGACGATCATGCCGCCCGACTCAAGCTCGAAGGCGAGGTGATGAAACTGGTGGACAGTCAATTGGGAGCAGTCGCCCGGCCGGCCCGTGTGCTTTTTGTCACGGCCTTGCCTAAAACTCGCAGTGGCAAACTGCTTCGCCGCGCCATTCAGGCGGTCTGCGAACGGCGTGACCCAGGTGACCTGACCACCATCGAGGACCCAACGGCTTTGCAGCAGATTAAAAATTTGCTCAATTGAAAAGTATTAAAAAATTCAAATTCTGCTCGATGGGTCAGCAAGCCGTCAGCCATTTGGTGGCACAATGACCCCAGACATCAGGCCCTTCCAGCCACAGTCGCATCCGCCAATCGGTTCAGCCGTGTCGCGGAAGGTTTTATCAACCCAGCCAAAACTTCCTTCAGGGGAGTGCAGGAAAGCGAAAGATGAGTGATCAGTCGATCTACAAAGCCTATTCGGGTAACACCTATCTCTTCGGGGGCAACGCCCCTTATGTTGAAGAGATGTACGAAAACTACCTCGCCAACCCTGGCAGTGTGCCCGACACCTGGCGCCAGTACTTCGATGCCTTGCAACATGTCCCGGCGGTGGATGGCAGCAATACCCGCGATGTGCCGCACATGCCGGTCATCAATGCCTTTGCCGAGCGCGCCAAACAGGGCGGTACCAAAGTCGTCATGGCCAATGCCGACGTCGAAATGGGCCGCAAGCGCACCGCTGTCCAGCAACTCATCGCCGCCTATCGCAACGTCGGCCAGCGTTGGGCCGATCTGGACCCACTGCAGCGCACCGAGCGCCCCAATATCCCCGAACTCGAGCCCTCTTTTTATGGCTTCACCGACGCCGACCAAGAGACGGTGTTTGACACCAGCAACACCTTCTTTGGCAAAGACCGCATGTCCTTGCGTGAATTGATGAATGCCTTGCGGGAGACCTATTGCGGCACTTTGGGTCCCGAGTACATGTATACCACCGACATGGCGCAAAAGCGCTGGTGGCAGCAAAAGCTGGAAAGCATCCGCTCCAAGCCCAACTTCACCACCGAAAAGAAAAAACACATACTTGACCGTCTGACTGCTTCTGAAGGCCTGGAGCGCTATCTGCACACCAAGTACGTGGGTCAAAAGCGCTTTTCACTCGAAGGCGGCGAAAGCTTCATTGCCGCCATGGATGAGTTGATTCAGCGCGCTGGCGAGCAGGGCGTGCAGGAAATTGTCATCGGCATGGCGCACCGGGGTCGTCTGAACGTGCTGGTGAACACCCTGGGCAAAATGCCCAAG
>CAYMJT010000129.1:0-4897 GCA_964390775.1 uncultured Bordetella sp. | reverse complement strand
CCCAAGGATCTTTTCGCCGAGTTTGATCACACCGCGCCCGAAGAACTGCCTGCCGGTGACGTGAAGTACCACCAGGGTTTCAGCTCGGATGTGACCACCCCAGGCGGCCCAGTGCACTTGTCGCTGGCCTTCAACCCCTCGCACTTAGAGATCGTCAATCCGGTGGTCGAGGGATCGGTCCGCGCCCGCATGGACCGACGCGGCGACCCAAAAGGCAAGCAGGTGTTGCCGGTATTGGTGCACGGCGATGCGGCCGTTGGCGGCCAAGGGGTCAACCAAGAAACCCTTTGTTTGGCGCAGACCCGGGGTTACTCCACGGGTGGAACGGTTCATATCATCATCAACAACCAAATCGGTTTTACCACCTCTGATCCGCGCGATTTGCGCTCGACCGCATTTTGTACCGATATTTTCAAAATGGTCGAAGCCCCGGTCTTGCACGTCAACGGCGACGATGCCGAGGCCGTGGTGCTCGCCTCGCAATTGGCCTTGGAGTTCCGTCAGACCTTTGGCCAGGACGTGGTGGTCGATATCACCTGTTTCCGCAAACTGGGCCATAACGAACAAGATACCCCCAGCCTGACCCAGCCGCTGATGTACAAAAAAATCAGCGTCCACCCTGGCACCCGCAAGGTCTATGGTGACAAGCTGGCCGCCCAAGGGGTATTGCCGCCCAGTGGTCCCGACGACATGGTCAAGGCCTTTCGTGCAGCCATGGACGCTGGTAAGCACACTGTCGATCCGGTACTGACCAATTTCAAGAGCAAGTACGCCGTGGATTGGGCCCCGTTCCTGGGCAAGAAGTGGACCGATGCCTGCGACACCGCCATTCCGATGTCGGAGTGGAAGCGCTTGTCAGAAAAAATCACCACACTGCCAGCCAACATCACCCCGCACCAATTGGTCAAAAAGGTCTACGACGATCGTGCCGCCATGGGGCGTGGCGACATCAATGTCGACTGGGGCATGGGCGAGCACATGGCCTTTGCTTCGCTGGTGGCCAGCGGTTACCCGATTCGTCTGTCGGGTGAAGACAGTGGACGTGGCACATTCACGCACCGCCATGCGGTCATACACGATCAAAGCCGTGAGAAATGGGACACGGGCACTTACATTCCGTTGCAAAACGTTGCCGACAATCAGGCGCCGTTTGTGGTCATCGACTCGATTCTCTCGGAAGAGGCCGTGTTGGCTTATGAATATGGCTATGCGTCCAACGACCCCAATACGCTGGTCATCTGGGAGGCGCAATTTGGCGACTTTGCCAATGGCGCCCAGGTCGTGATCGATCAGTTCATCGCCTCTGGTGAAGTCAAGTGGGGCCGTGTCAACGGCATCACCCTGATGCTGCCGCATGGTTATGAGGGGCAGGGGCCCGAGCACAGCTCGGCGCGCGTCGAGCGTTTTATGCAATTGGCAGCTGACACCAATATGCAGATCGTGCAGCCCACCACCGCCAGCCAAATCTTCCACGTCCTGCGTCGGCAGATGCTGCGCAATCTGCGCAAGCCCCTGATCATATTTACACCCAAATCCTTGTTGCGCAATAAGGACGCCACCTCGCCCTTGAACGAATTTGTGCGTGGCAGTTTTCAGACCGTCATTGCCGAGCACAACGAGGCTGTCAATAAAAAGGCCGACAAGGTCAAGCGCATTCTGGTCTGTTCAGGCAAAGTCTATTACGACTTGGCTAAAAAGCGCGATGAAAAAGGGCATGACGATGTGGCCATTTTGCGCATCGAACAGCTCTATCCCTTCCCGCACAAGGCCTTTGCCAGCGAACTCAAGAAGTATCCCAATGCGACCGAGTTGGTTTGGTGTCAGGACGAGCCACAAAACCAGGGCGCCTGGTTCTTTATTCAGCACAATATCCACGAGAACATGATCGAAGGTCAAAAGCTGGGCTATGCAGGCCGTACAGCCTCTGCCTCGCCTGCGGTCGGTTACTCGCACTTGCACCAGGAACAACAAAAGGCCCTGGTTGAAGCCGCATTCGGCAAGCTCAAGGGGTTCATCCTCACCAAATAAAGGCCTGCGGCATGCGCCGCCACGGGTCGGCTTGCGCTCTCCAGCTCGCCGACCCCCGGGCTGAGCACAAGCAGGTCTTCCCTCTCTCTCCTCATAAACATTCAACGAGAACATCATGGCAATCGCAGAAGTCAAGGTCCCCCAACTGTCCGAGTCGGTGGCTGAAGCCACTTTATTGCAATGGAAAAAGAAAGCGGGCGAGCCTGTCGCCGCCGATGAAATCCTGATCGAAATCGAAACCGACAAGGTGGTGCTCGAAGTGCCCGCCCCCGCTGCTGGCGTGTTGGCTGAAATCGTGGTCACCGATGGTGGCACCGTGGTCAGCGACCAGCTGATCGCGAAAATCGACACCGATGGAAAGGCCAGCGCCACATCGGCCCCTGCCGTCGCCCCGGCCTCTGTCGCCGCCGCACCTGCGGCTGCTGCTGCCAGCGCCTCGAACGCCAAGGCTGGCGTGGCCATGCCCGCTGCCGCCAAACTGATGGCTGACAATCAACTGTCTGCGGGGTCGGTGCCTGGCACCGGCAAGGATGGCCGTGTGACGAAGGGAGATGTGTTGGCCGCCGTTGCCACGGGCGCCAGTGCGTCCGCCGCTGTCATCCCGACCGGTGCACCCACTAGCGCCTTGCCGCAAGTCAGCGCTCCCAGCGTCAATCTGGGTGAACGCCCTGAGCAGCGGGTGCCCATGAGTCGTTTGCGTGCGCGTGTTGCCGAACGCTTGCTGCAATCGCAAGCCACCAATGCCATTCTGACTACCTTCAACGAGGTCAATATGGCCCCCGTCATGGAGATGCGCAAGCGCTTCCAGGACAAATTCGAGAAAGAGCATGGTGTCAAGCTGGGCTTCATGAGTTTCTTTGTCAAAGCCGCGGTGCATGCCTTGAAGAAATATCCGGTGCTCAACGCGTCGGTTGACGGCAACGACATCGTCTACCACGGCTACTTCGACATCGGCATTGCCGTGGGCTCACCCCGTGGTCTGGTGGTGCCCATTTTGCGCAATGCCGACCAGATGACCTTTGCCGACATCGAGAAGAAGATCGCCGAATTTGGTGTCAAGGCACGCGACGGCAAGTTGGGCATTGAAGACATGACCGGGGGTACCTTCTCTATTTCGAATGGCGGTGTGTTCGGCTCCATGCTGTCGACACCCATCATCAACCCGCCTCAATCGGCCATTTTGGGGGTACACGCCACCAAAGACCGTGCTGTGGTGGAAAACGGCCAAGTGGTGGTGCGTCCCATCAATTACCTGGCCATGTCCTATGACCACCGCATCATTGACGGCCGCGAAGCCGTTTTGGGTCTGGTGGCCATGAAAGAAGCGCTGGAAGATCCCTCGCGCCTGTTGTTTGACATCTGAAGCGAGAGACCATGAGCCAAAATTTTGATGTGATCGTGATCGGCGGCGGCCCGGGTGGCTATATCGCTGCCATCCGCGCCGCCCAATTGGGCAAGCAAGTGGCCTGCATCGACGAGTGGAAAAATGCCGCGGGGGGACCTGCGCCCGGTGGCACCTGCACCAATGTGGGGTGCATCCCCTCCAAAGCCCTGTTGCAGTCTTCCGAGCATTTTGACCATGCCAACCACCATTTCGCCGACCATGGCATCGGTGTCAAAGACGTCTCGATCGATATCGCCAAGATGGTGGCCCGTAAAGACCTGGTGGTCAAGCAAAACAACGACGGCATTTTGTATCTGTTCAAAAAGAACAAAGTGACCTTCTTTCATGGACGCGGCTCTTTTGTCGGCAAAACCGACGCGGGATTTCAAATTGAAGTCAACGGCAAAGACACGGTGAAGCTGGTTGCTGCTCAAGTCATAGTGGCCACGGGATCGAGTGCTCGTGCCCTGAATGGTGTGCCGTTTGATGAGGACAAGGTGCTGTCTAACGACGGTGCACTGCGCATGGGCTCCGTACCCAAGAAACTGGCCGTGATCGGCTCTGGGGTGATCGGGCTTGAGATGGGCTCGGTCTGGCGTCGATTGGGGGCCGAGGTGACCATTTTGGAGGGTTTGCCCACATTTCTGGGTGCGGCCGATGAGCAGATCGCCAAGGAAGCCAAAAAGGCCTTTGACAAGCAAGGGCTCAAAATCGAACTGGGTGTCAAGGTGGGTGAGGTCAAGACCAGTAAAAAAGGGGTGTCCATTGCCTATACCAACGCCAAGGGTGAGGCACTCACCTTGGACGCTGACAAACTGATTGTTTCCATAGGACGCGTGCCCAATACCGAAGGGCTAAACCCGCAGGCCGTGGGGCTGAATCTGGACGAGCGCGGTGCGATCGTGGTCGACGCCGAGTGCCGAACCCAGGTGCCTGGCATTTGGGCCGTGGGCGACGTGGTGCGCGGGCCGATGTTGGCGCACAAGGCCGAGGAAGAGGGCGTCGCAGTGGCCGAGCGCATCGCGGGCCAACACGGACATGTCAACTTCAACACCATCCCCTGGGTCATCTACACCAGTCCCGAGATCGCTTGGGTGGGCCGTACCGAGCAACAACTCAAGGCCGACGGGGTTGCCTACAAAGCGGGCACTTTCCCCTTCCTGGCCAATGGCCGTGCGCGCGCCTTGGGTGATACCACTGGTATGGTGAAATTTTTAGCCGATGCCCACACTGACGAGATCCTGGGGGTGCACATCGTGGGCCCCATGGCCAGTGAGTTGATCGCTGAAGCCGTGGTGGCCATGGAGTTCAAGGCCAGTGCCGAAGACATCGCCCGCATTTGCCACGCGCATCCCTCCTTGTCCGAAGCGACCAAGGAAGCGGCCTTGGCGGTGGACAAGCGCACGCTCAACTTTTGATGGACGGATTCCCTTGGGAAGCTCGCGAGCTTCCCAAGACCCCGGCCTGGTGGTTGGCTCCAGTGTG
>CAYMJT010000128.1:0-6770 GCA_964390775.1 uncultured Bordetella sp. | reverse complement strand
TGACGCAGCAATTCAGCCTCGAGACCCGAGAGAGTGAAATCAGTGTGTTGTGGGTGCTGGCTGCACTGGTCTTGACCTTGTTGGCCTGGTGGTTGGGGGCACGTTGGCACCAACCCCTGTCGGCACCGGTCAGTTCGGTGCCACATTCAGGCTGATCAGGTCATCAGGCCAGCGGCTTTGATGCCGGCGGCACAAATTTCTTCGTCTTCGTCGCCCGTGCCGCCGCTGGCTCCTGCGGCCCCCAGAATGCGCCCTTGGGTGTCCTTGATCAGAACGGCGCCAGGTTGGGCCAGAAATTTACCGTGGGCGGTGGTGGCCAAACCGAGAAAGAAATTGGGATTGTCCTTGGCGCGTTCGGCCAAGGTGCGACTGGAGACGCTGAAAGCCACTGCGCCGTAGGCTTTGCCCATGGCGACATCGAATCGAAACATGGTGGCACCATCTTCGCGTGCATAGGCTTTGAGATGACCCGCGTCATCGAGCACCACCACGCCCATGGGCTTATAACCTTTGGTTTTGGACAAGGCGAGTGCGCCAGCAATGATTTTTTGGGCTTGATCGAGGGTGAGAGCGGACATAATTTGAATTTCCATCAGAGGGGTTTTTTGAGCCAATGCCCAATCTCCCCAATGATGCCACGGCGGAAGGCCAAGACGCAAACGACAAAGATCAAACCCTGAACAATGGTGACCCAAGAGCCCAATTCGGCCAGATAATTTTGCATGGTGACAATGACAGCGGCACCCACTACGGGGCCAAACAGGGTACCCAGTCCCCCCACCAGGGTCATCAGCACGACCTCACCCGACATGGTCCAGTGCACATCGGTGAGCGAGGCCAGCTGGAAGACCAGGGTTTTGGTCGCTCCGGCCAAGCCTGCCAGCGTGCCCGACAAGATGAAGGCCACGTGCTTGTAATGGTCGGTGTCATAACCCAGCGATAGCGCCCTCGATTCATTCTCGCGGATGGCCTTGAGCACCTGACCAAAGGGCGAATGGACGATGCGCCAGATCAGACCAAAACCGAACAGGAAAATCGCCAGCACCAAGGCATACATGGCCCCTGTTTCGCTGATGTCAATGACACCGAATAAAGGGTGACGGGGGACGGCCTGGATGCCGTCTTCGCCGCCAGTGAAAGGGGTTTGCAGATAGAAAAAGAAAATCATCTGCGACAAAGCCAAGGTGATCATGGCGAAGTAAATGCCCTGGCGACGGATCGCCAAGGCGCCCGCTACCACCGACAAAATCATGGCACAGAAAGTGCCAAAAAGAATCGCCCATTCCGGGTTCCAGCCCCAAACCTTGGCGGCGTGGGCGCAGGCATAGGCGGCGGTGCCCATGAACATGGCGTGGCCAAAAGAGAGCAGTCCGCCAAAGCCGATCAGCAGATTGAAGGCGCAGGCAAAAAGCCCAAAACACATCACCTTCATCAGAAATATCGGGTACACGACCAGGGGGGCCAAGACGAAAAAGCCCACCATCAGGGCCAAAGCCGTCCATTGGGCTCGGCTGGCGGCAGAGGAATTGGAAGCAAGCGGGGTCATGCGGATTTATTTCTGGGTGCCAAACAGGCCGGCGGGTTTAATCAAGAGCACGATGGCCATGATCACAAAAATCACGGTGTTGGACGCCTCTGGGTAAAAGACTTTAGTCAGCCCCTCGATCAGGCCCAGACTAAAGCCAGTCACGATGGCGCCCATGATCGAGCCCATACCACCGATCACGACCACGGCGAAGACGACGATGATGATGTCGACCCCCATCATGGGGCTGACCTGGTAAATCGGTGCGGCCATAACGCCAGCCAGCGCGGCCAGGCCCACCCCAAAGCCATAGGTGAGGGTAATCATGCGCGGCACATTGATGCCAAATGATTGAACCAAAGCAGGGTTTTCGGTCGCGGCGCGCAGATAAGCGCCCAGTTTGGTGCGCTCGATCACATACCAGGTACTCAAACAAATGACCAGAGACGCGACGATGACCCAGGCACGGTACTTGGGCAAGAACATGAACCCCAGATTAAACGCCCCTCGGAATTCTTCGGGGGCGGCATAGGGCATGCCCGAGGCGCCATAGTGATGACGAAACAGACCCTGAATCACCAAGGCCAAGCCGAAGGTCAAGAGCAAACCATACAAGTGATCTAATTTGTACAGTCGAAACAGCATGGTGCGCTCAATCAGCACACCGGTGGCCCCGACCAGTATGGGGGCCACGAGCAGGGACAGCCAATAATTCAGTCCCAGCCATTGCAAACCCAAATAAGCCACGAAAGCGCCCAGCATGTACTGGGCGCCGTGGGTGAAGTTGATGATATTGAGCAAGCCGAAAATCACCGCCAGGCCTAAAGAGAGCAGGGCATAAAAAGAGCCGTTGATCAGGCCGATGAGCAATTGGCCGAACAGGGCTTGCGATGGGATGCCAAAAATTTCCATGGCGGTGAGATTCGCTTTACTTCTTGATCAGTGGGCAATCGCCCTCGTTAAGGGGACGGAAAGCCTGATCGGCCGGGATCGTGGCGCGAAGCTTGTAGTAGTCGTAGGGGTACTTCGACTCGGAGGGCTTTTTGACCTCGAACAGGTAGGCGTTGTGCAATTTGCGACCGTCTTGACGGATCACGCCTTTGCCAAACAAGGGGTCATCGGTGGGCAGTTCTTTCATCTTGGCTGTGACTTTGGTGCCGTCATCGGTCTTGCCGGCATCAATCGCCTTGAGGTAATGCAGGATGACCGCGTAGACCCCGGCATTGACCATCGACGGATGCTTGCCGTTGTTGGCGGCCGCAAAGCGCTTGGACCAGGCGCGGGTTTGATCATTAAGATCCCAATAGAAGGTTTCGGTCAGGATCAGGCCTTGGGCGGTTTGCAAGCCCAGTGAGTGAATATCGGTCAAAAACACCAGCAAGCCAGCCAGGTTTTGACCGCCCTTGGTGATGCCAAATTCGGAGGCTTGTTTGATCGAGTTGATGGTGTCGCCCCCCGCGTTGGCCAGGCCGACGATTTTGGCTTTTGAGGCCTGAGCTTGCAGCAGGAAGGACGAGAAATCCTGGGTTGAGAGTGGATGACGAACCCGACCCAAGACCTTGCCGCCGTTTTTGGTGACCACGGCCTCGGTGTCGCGCTCCAGCGCATGTCCGAAAGCATAATCAGCGGTCAAAAAGAACCAACTGTCGCCGCCGGTCTGCACCACCGCTTTGCCGGTGCCGTTGGCCAGCATCCAAGTGTCGTACAGCCAGTGGATGGTGTTGGCTGTGCAGGCCTTGCCAGTCAGGTCGGCAGAGGCGGCACCGGTGTTGAGGTGGATCTTGCCTTTTTCTTTGGCCACTTGGTTGATGGCCAAAGCCACGGAAGAGGTGGGCACGTCGACGATGGCGTCGACCTGGTCGGTGTCAAACCACTTGCGGGCGATGTTGGAGCCGACATCGGGCTTGTTTTGGTGGTCGGCACCGATCACCTCGACCTTGAGTTTGCTACCGGTGGCTTTGATGTAGTCCTCGACGGCGGCTTTGGCTGCCCAGAGCGAAGAGGGGCCGCTGATGTCGGCATACAGGCCCGACATGTCATTGAGCACGCCAATTTTGACGACGCCGTCTGAAATCTGGGCTTGAGCCCCGCCCGCCATGGCGCACAAGGCGGCGGCAATGCCAATCAGTTTACGTTTCATCGTGGTTCTCCTAAAAAAAAGGGGGTCAAACGCCAAGGAATTCATGCAACATGTCCATCCGCTGCGTCAATTGATCGCGGTGGAAGGACTCGACCATGCGGCCGTGTTCCATGACATAAAAACGATCGGCCAAGGGCGCGGCAAAGCGGAAGTTTTGCTCCACCATGACAATGGTGAAGCCTTTGGCCTTGAGGGATTGAATCATGCGGGCCAATGCCTGCACGATGACGGGGGCCAGGCCCTCGGAAATTTCGTCCAACAACAACAAGCGGGCGCCGGTGCGCAAAATGCGCGCAACGGCCAACATTTGTTGTTCGCCGCCCGAGAGCCGGGTGCCGGGACTGTTGCGGCGCTCCAACAAGTTGGGAAACATGTCGTAGATTTCATCCAGCGACATGCCGCCGGCGGTCAGAGTGGGGGGCAGCAGCAAGTTTTCTTCACAGGTCAGGCTGGCAAATATGCCGCGTTCCTCGGGGCAGTAGCCCAGGCCAAGTCGAGCGATTTGGTGCGGGGCCCATTGCACGGTTTCTTGCCCCATGATCTGAATGGAGCCCGTGCGGCGGCCCACCAAACCCATGATCGACTTGATGGTGGTGGTGCGACCGGCGCCATTGCGGCCCAACAAAGTCACCACTTCGCCTTCGGCCACGTGCATGTCGACGCCATGCAAGATGTGCGATTCGCCATAGTAGGCGTGCAAGTCAGCGATGCGCAGCATGTCAGCCATGGGCACCCTCCAGTTCGGTGGCGTCGCTGCCCATATAGGCTTCCAGCACTTGCGGGTCGGTCGAGACGGTGGCGTAGGGTCCCTCGGCAATGACTTGACCCCGTTGCAAGACGCTGATCGTGTCGGCGATGCTAGAGACCACATTCATATTGTGTTCAACCATCAAAATGGTTCGGTTCGCACTGACTTTTTTGATCAGTTGGGTCACGCGGTCAACGTCCTCATGACCCATGCCTTGGGTGGGCTCGTCGAGCAACATCAACTCAGGCTCGGTGGCCAGGGTGGTGGCAATCTCCAAGGCTCTTTTGCGGCCATAGGCCAACTCGACCGCCAAGGTGCTGGCGTAGTCTTGTAAGCCCACGGTTTCCAGTAATTCGAGCGCGCGGGCATCCAGCCGGTTCAAGATTTTTTCCGAGCGCCAAAAATGGAACGATTCGCCGCTGGCGCGCTGCAAAGCAATGCGCACGTTCTCCAGCACGCTCAGGTGCGGGAAGGTGGCCGAGATCTGAAAGGAGCGCACGATGCCCCGGCGCGCAGTCTGGGCCGGTTTCTCGTGCGTGATGTCCACGCCATTGAAATAGATCTGCCCCCGGGTTGGGGGCAGGAATTTGGTCAACAAGTTAAAAACCGTTGTCTTGCCGGCGCCGTTGGGTCCGATCAGGGCGTGGATATCTCCGCGCTTGACCTGTAGCGAAACGTCATTGACGGCTACAAAGCCTTTGAACTCTTTGACCAGGTTTTCGGTTTTTAAAATGATGGAGTCATCGGCCATGGCTGGGTTGCAAAAACGATACAAGAATCAGAATATCATGCACACAAAACCCCATGCCTAGGGGTTGATGCTTATGCCTTTATTCCCCGAACCCATGAAAACAACCCGGCTTCCCCTGATCGAAGACCTGCCCAACGCTCGTCAACAAGGCTGGCGTGCCAGCCAGCAATTGCAATGGTCACTGGCGCAGGCCACATCGCCTGCCGCCCATGCGGTATTCACGCGCACGTATCCAGACGCGGCCCAGGTGGCCGCCCAATTCAGCGACGATTGCCATGATCAGGCGGTGCCCACCGGGCCCCTGTCAGGCGTGCTGGTCACGGTCAAGGATTTGTACGACGTGCAAGGCGAAGTGACCCTGGCGGGAACAAGGGCTTTTGCCGAGCAGGCGCCGGCCCGACACGATGCACTGGTCGTGACCCGACTGCGGGCCGCTGGTGCGGTGATTTGGGGCAAAACCAATATGACCGAATTGGCTTTTTCTGGCATAGGCATCAACCCCCACTATGGCACTCCCCGCAATCCGGCTGACCCGCAATCTCAGCGCATCCCTGGGGGCTCTTCATCGGGGGCGGCGGTGTCGGTGGCCCTGGGCTTGGCTCAAGTGGGCCTGGGGTCAGACACTGGCGGCTCGATTCGAATTCCGGCCGCATGGTGCGGCGTGGTGGGTTTCAAATCCTCTCAATACCGGGTCCCCATCCAGGGCGCGGTGACTTTGTCGCACACCCTGGACACTGTGTGCGCCATGACACTCAGCGTCGCCGATGCGCGCACGGTGGATGGGGTTTTGTCGGGGCAGTTGCTGTCGCGCCGCCCCAGGTCAATTCGAAGCCTGCGCTTGGCTGTGCCTCAAAATCTGGTGCTCGATGGCCTCGATGCCGCAGTGACCAGGGCTTATCAGCGGGTCTTGAAGCGGCTGACTGATGCGGGGGCCGAGCTGGTTGAGGTGTCTTGGCCAGAATGGTCTGAAATTGCCGACATCCACGCCCCGGCTGGATTTTCGGCCATTGAATGTTGGGCGGCGCATCGGCACATCCTGTCCGATCGCCTGGACCAATTGGACCCTCGGGTGGCGGGACGTTTGCGTTTGGGCATCGAGGTCAGCGCCGCCGATTATTTGCGCATGTGCGCCCGCCGGGCCGACTGGATTGCCCGTGTGCAGGGGCGCATGGCAGGTTTTGACGCCTGGCTGGCACCCACCGTGGCGGTGGTGGCGCCCGAGTTGGGGCCATTGCTCGAACACGATGACGTCTTCATGGCGGCCAACCGATTGTCTTTGCGCAACACTTTTGTGGGCAATTTCATGGACGGATGCTCGATCAGCCTGCCCATGCACCTGCCGGGTGAATTACCCAGCGGTCTGATGCTCACCGCCTGCCGGGGGCAGGACGGCCCCTTGCTCGATGTCGCCGAAACGGTCGAGGCTTTGCTCAGGAAGAGGGCTTGAAATCATGTGTCAACCCGCCCAAGTCCAAAAGCGTTAAACTGCTAATACCCCAGCTCTGAATGAGGCTCACCATGAATCACCATACCCGCCGGATGTTTCGTGCTGTGATCGTCGGCTTGACTTGTTGGGCCGCTGTGGCGGCACAAGCGGGTCCACATT
>CAYMJT010000127.1:0-6771 GCA_964390775.1 uncultured Bordetella sp. | reverse complement strand
GTGCCAGGCCCATGGACGGTTCGTCGAGCAAGACCATATTGGGGTTGGCCATGAGAGCGCGACCGATGGCGCACATTTGTTGTTCTCCGCCCGAGGTGTAGGCGGCTTGTGAGGTGCGACGCGTCTTCAAACGGGGAAAGTAGTTGTAGACCTTGTCGAGATTGGCGGCGACCTCCCCCTTGTCGGTGCGGGTGTAGCTGCCAGTGAGGAGGTTTTCTTCGATGGTCAGGTGGGCGAAGCAGTGGCGCCCTTCCATGACTTGCACCACACCGCGCTGAACCAGCTCAGCGGGCGAGAGATTTTCGATGCGCTCGCCGCGCAACTCGATCGAGCCTTTGGTGACCTCGCCACGCTCGCCTTTGAGCAGGTTGGAGACGGCCCGCAAAGTGGTGGTTTTGCCGGCACCGTTACCGCCCAAAATCGCCACAATACCGCCTTCGGGTACTTGCAGGGACACCCCCTTGAGCACCAAGATGACGTGGTTGTAGATGACTTCAATGCCATTGACATTCAAAACGATGGTTGGGCTCATGGGCGAACTCGGTCGAAATAAAAGGGAGACGACATGGCGAGCAAGCCTTGGCCCTGTCGGGCCAAGGCTTGCCGGGCATCAAGACTGGCAGTCCTGAGCCGTGCGGCGCTGCAGTTTCTTCTCGGCAGCGTATTTGTCGGCAGCGGCCTTGACCATGGGCTTGATGATTTGCTCATCCGCCTGCAGCCAGTCGCTGGTGAATTTCCACTGCTTGCCGTCCCAGGTGTGGATACGGGCCCAGTTGGCGCCCACATGGTCTTGGCAGCTGGTGGAGACCGGGCGCATCACGCCCTTGAAGCCCAGCGCATCGAGTTTGGGCTGGCTCAGGTCCAGGTTTTCCAAACCCCAGCGCACTTGTTCGCCGGTCATGACCTTGCCTTTGCCAAATCGCTCTTGGGCGCGGCGCACACCCTCGACGCCGAACATGGCGCTGATGGCACCACGGACATAGAGCACAGAGCCGACTTCTTCCTTGGGTCCGGTGCCTTGTCCTTTGGCATGCAGCTTTTCGAGAATTTCTTTCACGAATGCGGCGTCGGGTTCGGCACCGTGTTGCATGGTGATGGCGTTATAACCCTTGGCACCTTCGCCGATGTCCTTGACATCGGGTTCGGCACCAGCCCACCAAACGCCGTAGATTTTCTCGCGCGGATAGCCGGTGGCTTGGGCTTCCTTGATGAGGGTTGAGTTCATGACCCCCCAGCCCCAGTTGACCACATAGTCGGGACGGTCACGGCGAATTTGCAACCAGGTCGATTTTTGCTCGACGCCCGGGTGGGTGACCGGCAACAGGGTCAGTTTGAAGCCGTGCATGGCAGCACGCTCTTGCAAAATGGGAATGGCTTCTTTGCCAAAGGGGCTGTCGTGATAGACCAAGGCGATGTGCTTGCCCTTGAGCTTGTCGGCTCCGCCTTCTTTCTTGGCGATGTCTTGGACGATGACGTCGCCAGCCATCCAATAAGTACCCGCCAAGGGGAAGTTCCATTTGAAGACACCGCCGTCTTGCGACTCGGAGCGGCCATAGCCGGCGGTCACCAGGGGAATTTTGTCGATGGGGGCTTTTTCGGTCAGTGCGAAGGTGATGCCTGTGGACAGGGGCTGGAATACCGTAGCGCCGCCGTTTTTGCCTTTCAGGCGCTCGTAGCACTCCACACCGCGATCGGTGGCATAGCCAGTTTCGCACTCCTCAAAAGACACCTTCACGCCGTTGATGCCGCCACGGGCATTGACAAGCTTGAGGTAGTCGACATAACCATTGGCAAAAGGAATGCCGTTGGGCGCATAAGCGCCAGTTCGGTACACCAGGGCCGGGAAGAACTGTTCTTTGGCTTGGGCTTGGGCCAAGGACGGCAGCATTGCGCCGGTCAGGCCGGCCGATGCCACTGTGGCTGCAAGGACGAGTTGACGAAGCTTCATGAAGATCTCCTAGGTTGGGGGTTGAAGCGGTTGGGAAATCAATGCGGAAAGGGCCACAGGCGAAGCTTTTGCTTGCCCACAGACCAGAGTTTGGCCAAGCCATGAGGCTCGACGATCAAGAACCAGACGATGAGAGAGCCAAAGACCATGAACTCGACGTGCGAGACGGTCGCAGTAGAAATCGACAGCCCAAACACTTCACCCAAGGCGGGCAAGAACTGATTGAGGAAAATCGGCAAGATCACAATGAATGCGGCACCAAAAAAGCTGCCCATGATCGAACCCATGCCGCCGATGATGACCATGAAGAGCAACTGGAAAGAGCGGTCGATGGAGAACGCCGCCGGCTCCCAGGATCCCAAGTGGATGAAACCCCACAAGGCCCCCGCGACACCGACGATGAAAGAGCTGACGGCAAAAGCCGACAGCTTGGCATACATGGGGCGTATGCCGATGACGGCAGCAGCCACGTCCATGTCGCGAATGGCCATCCACTCGCGCCCGATCGCACCACGCACCAGGTTTTTGGACAACAGACCAAAGACAACCAGGAAGCCCAGGCAAAACAGGTATTTTTCGACTGGGGTGTCGATGGTCCAGCCCAGAACCGAGAGGTCAGAGACCGACACCGAACCCGATGCGTTGTTATTGGTGAACCAACCGATGCGCAAAAAGGCCCAGTCGCAAAAGAACTGCGCCGCCAGCGTGGCCACAGCCAAATACAAGCCCTTGACGCGCAGGCTGGGAATGCCAAACACCATGCCCACCAAGGTGGCAAAGAAACCGCCGCTGAGCAAGGCCACGATCAGGGGCATGCCGTCGATCCGGATATAGGTGTTGTAAGCCATATAGGCCCCCACCGCCATGAAGGCGCCTGAGCCGAGCGAGATTTGACCGCAATAACCGACCAAAATATTCACGCCCAAAGCGGCCAGAGCCAGAATCAGAAAGGGGATCAGGATGGCGCGGTAGAGGTATTCGTCGACCACGAAAGGAACGCCCACGGCGGCAAAAGCGATGAGCAACAAAATCACCCAACGGTCTTGCGAGATGGGAAAGATTTGCTGATCGGCGCGATAGCTGGTTTTGAATTGACCGTTTTCTCTGTATAGCATGGCTGGGTCTCCTTAAACGCGGTCAATGATTTTTTCGCCGAACAAGCCTTGCGGCCGGAACAGCAGGAACACCAGCGCCAGCATGTAGGCAAACCAAATTTCAATGCCGCCCCCGACCATGGGTCCAATATAGACTTCGGAGAGTTTTTCACCGACCCCAATGATCAGGCCGCCGATGATGGCGCCTGGCACCGATGTCAGCCCACCCAGGATGATGACGGGCAAGGCGCGCAAGGCAACCGTGGCCAGCGAGAATTGGACCCCCAGCTTGGAGCCCCAGATGATGCCGGCGACCAGGGCCGTGATGCCTGCCACGCACCAGACGATGACCCAGATGCGGTTGAGTGGAATACCGATCGATTGCGCAGCCTGGTGATCGTCGGCAACGGCCCGCAAGGCACGGCCCGTGCTGGTTTTCTGGAAAAAAACCGACAAGGCGAAAACGAGCAAGGCGGCGATGATGGCGGCAATCACATCTTCCTGGTTGATCAAGACACCGCCTTGAAACAAACCGTCCAAAACAAAGATAGGGTCTTTGGGCATGCCCACGTCGATTTTGTAAATTTCGCTGCCAAAGAGGGTTTGTCCAAAACCTTCGATGAAGTAGGTGATGCCCAAAGTGGCCATGAGCAGGGTCACGCCTTCCTGGTTGACCAGATGGCGCAGCACGAGTTTTTCGATCAGCCAGGCCAGCAGAAACATAAAAACCGTTGCCAAGGCGAAAGCGATCACATTGGCCAGCAACTTGTTGTCGAAATCCAGCCACTCGGGGATCCACTCGGCAAAGCGGGCCATGGCCAGCGCTGCCACCAACACCATGGCGCCCTGGGCGAAATTAAAAACACCCGAAGCCTTGAAGATAAGGACAAAGCCCAAAGCGATGAGTGAGTAGAGCATGCCGGCCATCAGGCCGCCAAAGAGGGTTTCTAGAAAAAAGGCCATGGGGTTGTTCCTGTCGCTCAGTGTGATGTGCCCAGATAGGCGCTGATCACTTCTTCGTTGTGGCGGACCTCGTCGGGGGTGCCGTCGCCAATTTTTTTGCCGTAATCGAGCACCACCACGCGGTCAGAGATGTCCATCACCACGCCCATGTCGTGCTCAATGAGCACGATGGTGGTGCCAAATTCGTCGTTGACATCCAGAATGAAACGGCACATGTCTTGTTTTTCTTCGACGTTCATGCCAGCCATGGGTTCGTCAAGCAACAAAACCTCGGGCTCCAGCGCCAAGGCGCGGCCCAAGTCAACGCGCTTTTGCAAGCCATAGGGCAGTTGTCCGACCGGGGTTTTGCGATGGGCCTGAATCTCGAGGAAGTCGATGATGTGCTCGACGAAATCGCGGTGCCGCTCTTCTTCGGCCTGCGCCGGGCCTATGCGCAGGGCTTGCAGGAACAGATTGCTCTTCATGCGCAAATTGCGCCCGGTCATGATGTTGTCGAGCACGCTCATGCCCTTGAACAAGGCCAGGTTCTGGAAGGTGCGGGCGATGCCCATTTCGGCCACCTGATGGCTGTCCATGTGGTCGAAAGTCTGGCCCCGGAAGGTGATGGTGCCCTCGGAAGGTGTATAGACCCCGTTGATGCAGTTGAGCATCGAGCTCTTGCCAGCACCGTTGGGGCCGATGATGGCCCGAATCTCGTGCTCGCGCACATTGAAGGAGATGTCGGTCAGGGCCTTGACGCCACCGAAGCGCAGGCTGATGTTTTTGACGTCGAGAATGACGTCGCCAATGTTCTTTTTCATGCCGCTTTCCTGGCTGGCGCGAAGGTTTTCGCGTCGGCGATTTGGAGGGTAGCGCTGACGCTGCCGCTGCGTCCATCCTCGAATTTCACCTGGGTTTCGATGTACTGCTCGGTCTTGCCGCCATACAAGGCGTCGACCAGGGCCTGGTATTTATCGGCAATAAAGCCACGCCGGACTTTGTTGGTGCGAGTCAACTCGCCGTCGTCGGCATCGAGTTCTTTGTGCAAGACCAAAAAGCGGCTGATCTGACTGCCCGCCAGCAGATCGTCTTCGGCCAGATCGGCGTTGACTTTTTCAACACAATCGCGAATCAGCTCATAGACCTCGGCCTTGCCCGCCAGATCGGTGTAGCCGGCATAGGGTAGATTGCGGCGTTCGGCCCAGTTGCCAACCGCGTCAAAGTCGATGTTGACCATGACGCAAACTTTTTCGCGACCATCGCCGTAGGCCACGGCCTCTTTGATGTGGGGGAAAAATTTCAGTTTGTTCTCAACGTACTTGGGCGCAAACATGGCACCATCGAAGGCACCCCCCTGAATACGGCCCACGTCTTTGACGCGGTCGATGATCTTGAGGTGGCCGTGGTTGTCGATGAAGCCAGCATCACTGGTGTGATACCAACCGTCGGCGGTCAACACCTCGGCAGTGGCGCCGGGGTTTTTATAGTATTCCTTGAGCAGTCCGGGGGATTTGACCAAAATTTCGCCGTTGTCGGCGACCTTGATCTCTACCCCCTGGCAGGGCACACCCACGGTGTCGGCACGCGCCTCGTGGTCGGGCTGCAGGCACACAAAGACGGCCGTCTCGGTGGAGCCATACAGTTGCTTGAGGTTGACGCCTATGGAGCGGTAAAAGGTGAACAAATCAGGGCCGATCGCCTCGCCGGCGGTATAGGCCACACGCACCCGTGACATGCCCAGGTTGTTGCGCAAGGGGCCATACACCATCAGGTCGCCGAGTTTGTAAAGCAAACCCGCCAGCAGGGGCAAGGACTTGCCGTCCATGCGCGCGGGGCCGTGGCGACGGGCGATGTCCATGAAGTAGTGGAACATCTTGCGTTTGAAGGCGCCGGCGTCTTCCATGCGGATCATGACACTGGTCAACATGCCTTCGAACACCCGGGGCGGGGCGAAATAGTAGGTGGGACCAATTTCTTTCAGGTCGATGGAGACGGTGCTGAATGACTCTGGGCAATTGACCACATAGCCACAGCACAGCCACTGGGCGTAGCTGAAGATGTTTTGGCCGATCCAGGCCGGTGGCAGATAGGCCAACACATCTTCGTTGGCGGTCAATCGGTCAAAGACAGCACCCGCTTCGGCCCGATCGAGCAAGCTGCGGTGGGTGTGTACGACCCCTTTGGGGTTACCGGTGGTGCCCGAAGTGAAGAACATCGCCGCCACATCATCGGGTTGGGCCAAAGCGATTTGCTCTTGGACCAGTTTGGGGTGCTGGTTCAGTTGAATTTGCCCGGCTTCGATCAGGGCCTCGAGTGAATGCAAGCCAGGTTCGGCGTAATTGCGCAGGCCGCGCGGATCATCGTAGTAAATGTGCGCCACTTGAGGGCACTGGGGGCGAATCTCGAGCAATTTGTCAACCTGCTCCTGGTCTTCGACAATGGCGAAGCGGACGTCGGCGTTGTTGATCGGATAGACACACTCGGCCGCCACGGCGTCTTGATAGAGCGGAATGGGGATGGCCCCCAAAGACTGGGCCGCCAACATACCAGCATACAAACGCGGACGATTGGAGCCCACCACCACCACATGCTCGTTGCGCTGCAAGCCAGCCTGGTGCAAGCCTGCCGCCATTTTTTCCACCATGTCGGCCATGACCGACCAAGTGAGGGTTTGCCAAATGCCGTATTCTTTTTCACGCATGGCGGCAGCGTCAGGCCGCTCGCTGGCGTGCTTGAACAAGAGTTGCGGGAAGGTGGAGTTCATGCCGTTTTCTTTCTAAGCGAGAG
>CAYMJT010000126.1:0-7034 GCA_964390775.1 uncultured Bordetella sp. | reverse complement strand
AGGTCGCTGGCCCGCACCTGATCGGGCAAGGCACGCGCCTGCGCCATGCAGGGTTCAGAAAACTCATGCGGCACACCATACTTACGGACCGCGATTTCGATTTCCATACCCGGATCGTCGATTTCGCCCAGGACCTCGGTCACTCGCCCCACGGGTTGTCCGTACAGACTCGGGGGCTCGGTCAGACCCACGACCACCACTTGACCTGCTTTGGCTGGCCCCGTTGCAGTCTTGGGAATGATGATGTCCTGCCCATAGCGTTTGTCCTCGGGAGCCACCAGCCAAATGCCGTTTTCTTGCAGTAAGCGGCCTATGATGGGGTGATCGGGGCGCTCAATGATTTCGAGTACTTTGCCCTCGGGTCGTCCTCGGTTGTCGTTACGAGTCACCCGAGCCCGGACCCGATCGCGGTGAAGTACCGCACGCATTTCATTGGGCGGCAAGAACACATCGGCTGAGCCGTCTTCGCGTTGCACAAAACCATGACCATCGCGATGACCTAAAACGGTCCCTTCAAATTCTTCCAACACCGTGTTGGTCGCTCTCAATTTTTTGATACAATGCCTTTCTTTCCTGAAATGCCCAGGTGGCGGAATTGGTAGACGCACTAGTTTCAGGTACTAGCGAGTAACATCGTGGGGGTTCGAGTCCCTTCCTGGGCACCAATCTTACATTCAATCAGGCCGCACAAGCGGTCTTTGTTTTTTGGGAACCCCGGCATCCAATTCCAGCGTACTGCAGCAGGTGGATGCGTTCAAACGGGCACCGCCACCAGATCATGCCCCTGAGTCGCGACGACTTTGGCGCGGGTAAATTCACCCGCAGCGATGCGTTTGCTGATTTTCTCGGGCGGCAGCAAATGAACCACCCCGTCGATTTCGGGCGCATCGGCATAGCTGCGTCCGACTCCGCCCTGGCGCCCTGCCCCCGTGGCCGAATCAACCAAGACCTGCAGGGTCTGGCCCACGCGCCCTTGCAGACGCTGCACAGAAACCTCCTCAGCCACCGCCATGAAACGTGCACGTCGGCGTTCACGTTCTTGGGCGGGCAACATGCCTGGCAGTTCATTGGCAGCAGCCCCTTGCACTGGGCTATAGGCGAAACAACCAGCGCGATCAATCTGCGCCTGCTGTAAAAACTCGAGCAGGTGCTCGAACTCGGCCTCGGTTTCCCCCGGAAAGCCCGCAATGAAGGTGCTTCGCACCACCAATTGCGGACACAACTCGCGCCAACGCTGAATGCGCTCCAGGTTCACCTCGCCGCTGGCCGGACGCTTCATGCGCTTGAGCACATCGGGGTGGCTGTGCTGGAAGGGCACGTCCAGATAAGGCAAGATCAATCCATCGGCCATGAGCGGGATGAGATCGTCCACCGAAGGATAGGGATAGACATAGTGCAATCGCACCCAGGCGCCATGGCGTTGCGCCAACTCGCCCAGCGCACGGGCCAGTTCAAGAGGTCGGGTTTTGATGGGCCTGCCCTCATGAAACCCCATGCGATATTGAACATCGACGCCGTAGGCCGAGGTATCCTGACTGACCACCAGCAACTCTTTGACCCCGCTTTCGAACAAGGCTTGCGCTTCTTTGAGCACATCGCCGATGGGGCGACTGATTAAATCGCCGCGCATGGACGGGATGATGCAAAAAGTGCATCGGTGGTTACATCCTTCCGAGATCTTGAGATAGGCGTAGTGACGCGGCGTGAGCTTGATCCCCGCCGGCCCCAGCACCGGGGCGGGCAATAAGTCGGTGTAGGGGTCGTGGGGTTTGGGCAGATGGCGATGGACCGCATCCATCACCTCTTGTGTCGCATGCGGCCCCGTGACTGCCAGCACTTTGGGGTGGACTTCGCGAACCAGATTGTCGCCACCGTCGCCCGAGCGGGCCCCCAAACATCCAGTCACGATCACTTTACCGTTCTCGGCCAAGGCTTCTCCGATGGTATCCAAACTTTCCTTGACCGCCTCGTCAATAAAGCCGCAGGTGTTAATAATGACCAGATCTGCACCTTGAAACGTCTTGCTCGTCTGATAACCCTCGGCACTGAGCTGGGTCAAGATCAGTTCGGAGTCGGTCAGCGCCTTGGGGCAACCCAGACTGACAAAGCCCACTTTGGGGGCTGTGGCGTTTAACGTGGACATGGCAGACTCAGGGTTTGGGGCGCTTCATGCCCATGGCATCGAACATCTGCTCGGTGTAGGCGTTGAAACCCTGCAAAAAGGGATTGGAGTTTTGGGCCATTTTCAGCCAGGCATCGGCGGCCAAAGGAACCGACTGCTCGGCCAGCTTGCGCTGAAAATCCATCATTTGCTGGACATTGCTTTCCAGAAATTGGCCCATATGGCCTTGCATGGCATGACCATAAAACCGAATGATGTTGGCCAAGGCGTTTTCCGAAAACAAGGGCACGCCGGCGGTTTCTTCCTCCAGAATGATTTGCAACAAAATGCTGCGGGTGAGGTCTTCCTGGGTCTTGGCGTCTTGAACCACCAAGTCGGCATGATCCATGACCATCTTTTTGACTTCATTCAGGGTAATGTAGGACGAAGTCGCCGTATCGTAGAGCCGACGATTGGGGTATTTTTTGATCACACGTCTGACGCCCTCTTGCGGGCTGGACGGATGTTGCTTTTGTCGGGCCACGGCCACTCCACAGGGTCACAATGACGGCCATTTTAAGGCAAGGGAGCCGCCGTACTAAGACTGACTCAAACCCATGCGCAGCATATAGGCCGAAATGAGCAGCAACAGGGTGCCAAAAATCTGTTTCAGCTTTTGCACCGGCAGCTTTTGCGCCGAGCGGGCGCCCCAGGGTGCGGTCAACATGCTGCAACTGGTCATGGCCAACCAAGCTGGCACCCAGACATAGCCCAAAGAAGCCGTGGGCAGACCCTCGGTTCCCCAACCGCTGTAAACATAGCCCAGGGCATTGAACAAGGCGATCGGAAAGCCCAAGGCTGCGCTGGTGGCGACCGCCTGATGAATGGGCATATTGCACCAAGTCAGAAATGGGACGGTGATAAAGGCTCCGCCCGCGCCGACCAAACCGGACACCAGACCGATCAGCGAGCCCACGCCCCCCAAACCCCATGGCCCAGGCAGTTGGCGCGAGGGCTTGGGCTTGCGATCGATGTACATCTGGGTGGCCAAAAAACCGACAAACACACTGAACACCACCGCCAGTACGCCGCCTTTGATGGTCGAAAAAATCCACACGCTGGCCACCATCGAACCCAGCCAGACCCCTGGCACCAAAGACAGGGCCACGGGCCAACGAACCTTACCCAGTCGATGGTGGGCCCGAACGCTCGAGATCGAGGTGATCAAAATGGTCGCCATGGCAGTGGCAATCGCCATTTTGACCCCCAAGGCGGCCCCGACCCCTTGTGCCGCCAAGTAGTATGAAATAAAGGGCACCATCAGCAAACCACCGCCGATGCCCAACAATCCGGCCAAGAAACCGGCCACGGCCCCGACCACCGCCAGTACCAAAAATCCTTCGATCGGCATGGGCCTAGGCCTTAGGCCTGACTTTCAGCCTCCAGGCGCGCCAGCGCCTGGCCGCCGCCATAACTGCTGGCGGGACTCACCTGACCGCCCGCTTGTACACGGACGGCGCAATACTTGAACTCGGGTATCTTGCCAAAGGGGTCCAGGGCCGGGTTGGTCAGACGATTGATCGCCGCCTCGTAATAACAAAACGGCACAAAAACCGCCCCTCTTGGGGTGCCATCATCGGCTCGGGCATACAAAGAGACCTGACCACGACGCGATTGCAAGGTCAGCACATGACCAGGTTCTATTCCCCAATCGGCCAAGTCCAGGGGATGGACCAGCGCCACAGGATCGGGCTCGAGTGCATCGAGCACCGTGGCGCGTCGGGTCATGCTGCCCGTGTGCCAATGCTCCAGTTGACGGCCCGTGATCAAGACTGTCGGGTATTGTGCATCGGGACGCTCGTTGGCAGGAATGATATCGGCGGGAACAAAACGGGCCTTCCCCCCTTCGCGTGGGAAATCATTGACAAAGACCACCGGCTCTCCTGGGTCACCCTCGGCCCGGCAGGGGTAAGTCACTGCATGATCGTGCTGCAATCGATCCCAGGTGATGCCACCGATACTGGGCATGCTGCTGCGCATTTCGTCAAACACTTCAGACACATGCGTGTAGTTCCAATCCAGACCCAGACGCAAGGCCAGTTGCTGAATGATCCAGATGTCTTGGCGAGCATCGCCAGGGGGCTCAATCGCTTTGCGTCCCATTTGCACTAAGCGATCGGTGTTGGTGAAGGTACCGTCTTTTTCGGGGAATGCGCTGGCCGGCAAAATCACGTCAGCCAGATAGGCCGTTTCGGTCAAAAAGATATCTTGCACCACCAGCAAATCGAGCGAGGCCAGCGCATGACGAGCATGGTTGGCATCGGGGTCCGACATAGCGGGGTTTTCACCCATCACATACATACCCTTGATTTGCCCCTGATCGATGGCTTTCATGACCTCGACCACCGTCAATCCAGGTTTGTCATCCAGACTGCCAGGCGCCATTTGCCAAGCCCGCTCAAAATGGGCCCGGACCTCGGGTCGAGACACATGTTGATAGTCAGGGAACATCATCGGAATCAAGCCTGCATCGGACGCACCCTGCACATTATTCTGACCCCGCAAGGGGTGTAGACCTGTGCCCGGTCGCCCAATCTGACCCGTCATCAAGGACAAGGAAATCAAACAGCGGGCATTGTCGGTGCCGTGTACATGTTGTGAAACCCCCATGCCCCACAAAATCATCGACGCCCGGGAAGTGGCAAACAAACGGGCCACTTCGCGCAAGGTGTCGGCATCGATGCCGCAAATTGGCGCCATCAACTCGGGGGTGTATTTCGACAGGTTTTGCCGCAACTCCTCGAACCCAATGGTTCGACTGTCAATGAAAGATTGATCCATCAAACCTTCGTTGACGATGACGTGCATCATCGCATTGAGCAGGGGCACATCGGTGTCCGGTTTGAACTGCAAGAAGCGATGGGCATATCGGCTGAGTTCGGTGCGACGGGGGTCGAGCACGATCAGCTTGGTCCCTCGCTGGACCGCATTTTTGATCCAGGTGGCAGCCACCGGGTGATTGACCGTGGGATTGGCGCCAATCAGCAACACCACTTCGGCATGCATGACATCCATGACCGGGTTGGACACGGCCCCGGATCCAATCCCCTCTAACAAGGCTGACACCGAGGAGGCATGGCACAGGCGAGTACAGTGGTCGACATTGTTGGTGCCAAATCCTGTGCGCACCAACTTCTGAAACAAATAGGCCTCTTCGTTGCTGCCCTTGGCCGAGCCAAATCCAGCCAAAGCATATTTACCGTGGGTATCCCGGATCTGGCGCAAGCCTGCGCCGGCCAATTCCAACGCCTCCTCCCAACTGGCCTCTCGGAACACCTCAAGCACTCGCTCGGGGTCCATGCTGAAATCACCGCTTTTGGGGGCGTCGAGGCGGCGCACCAGCGGTTTGGTCAGGCGGTGCGGGTGGTGCACATAGTCGAAGCCATAGCGTCCCTTGACGCACAAGCGCCCGTGGTTGGCGGGTCCATCGCGACCTTCAACAAAGGCAATTCGATCTTCGCGCACATTGAAGGTCAGCTGGCAGCCAACCCCACAGAATGGACAGACCGAATCGACCTGCCGATCCGGTTCTGGCAAGGCCACCTCACGCGCAGGCATGAGGGCACCCGTGGGACAGGCTTGGACACATTCGCCACAAGCCACACAACTCGACTGCCCCATCGGGTCGTCCATGTCAAAAACAATTTTCGCGTGATCGCCACGCCATGCCAGACCAATGACGTCGTTGACCTGTTCATCGCGACAAGCCCGCAGACAGCGGGTACATTGGATGCATGCATCCAGATTGACCGCCATGCCGGGGTGCGACAAGTCGGGGGCGGGTTGAGGGCGCGTCTTAAAGCGCGGCTTGCCGACACCCAAATGTGCGGCCCACTGATCGACTTCGTTGTGGCGGGTGTACTCTTTCTCTGGCAGGTCTGACAACAATAATTCGAGCACCATTTTTTGTGCCCCCAGCACGCGCTCGCTTTGGGTATTGACCTTCATTCCTTCAGTCGGGTAGCGGCAGCACGATGGTGCCAATACACGCTCATCCGCCACTTCGACCACACAGGCCCGGCAGTTTCCAGCCGTCTCCAGACCGTCTTTGTGACAAAGGTGGGGAATGGAGATGCCCGCGCCTTGAGCAACTTTCAGAAGGGTCTCACCAGGCCGAGCCTGAACTTCCTGTCCATTGAGATGAAACCTGATCACGGCGCTTTGGGTTTGGGCGACAGCGTTGCTCATGAATGCTCCGTAGGAGGTCAAGCCAGTTCTTGCGGGAAATATCGAATCACGCAATCCAATGGATTGGGTGCTGCTTGCCCCAAGCCGCAAATCGAAGCGTCTCGCATGACCTTGGACAAATCGGCCAGCAAATCCAGATCCCATTGGGGTTGTTCCATCAAGGCCACCGCCTTGGCCGTGCCAACACGGCAAGGCGTGCATTGACCACAAGACTCGTGCCGGAAAAATTTCATCATATTGCGCGCCGCCGCCGTGGCGCTGTCTTGATCCGACAGCACGATCACCGCCGCCGAACCAATAAAACACCCATGAGGCTGCAGGGTGTCGAAATCCAGCGGAATATCGTTCATGCGGGCTGGCAAGATGCCGCCAGACGCCCCGCCTGGTAAATAGCCATAAAAACGGTGTCCGTCTTGCATACCGCCACAGAATTCGTCGATCAACTCCTGAATGGTGATGCCGGCCGGAGCCAATTTAACCCCAGGGTTTTGGACCCGCCCCGAGACCGAGAATGAACGCAATCCGTGGCGGCCATGACGGCCATGAGAGGCGAACCAAGTCGCCCCTTTTTGCAAAATGTCGCGGACCCAGAACAAGGTTTCAAAATTGTGTTCCAGGGTCGGCCTGCCAAACAACCCCACTTGAGCCACATAGGGCGGACGCAAGCGGGGCATGCCCCGCTTGC
>CAYMJT010000125.1:0-7074 GCA_964390775.1 uncultured Bordetella sp. | reverse complement strand
GTATAACGCCGCCGCCGATCTGCTGGCGCTTAACCAGGCCTGGCCGCAGAAAGTGGCGTATGTTCAAGCCGATACGGGTCAAACGCTGAGTTACGGCGATCTTGAGCAGCAAGCTCGACGCTGGGCGCAGGTCTTGCTGGCCGATGGTTTTGAGCCTGAGCAACGTGTGCTGCTGGCCATGCACGATACGCTCGAGTGGCCCGTGGCTTTTTTGGGCAGTATTTTGGCTGGCGTGGTCCCCATTGCGGTCAACACGCTGCTGACCACGCAGGACTTCGAATTCATGCTGCGTGACTCGCGCGCCAAAGGGTTGATCACCTCTTGCGCCTTATTGCCCCAATTCGCCCCCCTCCTCGATGGCCGACTGGCCGCCAGCCTGAAACAGGTCTATGTGGGCGGCCAGGGCGAGGCCCAAGGCCACGCCCGTATGGCTGAACGGATCGCTGGTCAAGCCCCCATGCTTCAGGCGACACCCACCCGTCCCGATGATCCCTGTTTCTGGCTCTATTCCAGCGGATCCACCGGCAGCCCGAAGGGAACAGTCCACCTGCACAGCCACCTGATGCCCACCGCCGCCCTGTATGCACACCGCATTTTGGGCATCAGGCACGAAGATGTGGTCTTTTCTGCCGCCAAACTGTTTTTTGCCTACGGTTTGGGCAATGCGCTGACCTTCCCCATGAGCGTTGGAGCCACGACGGTGTTGTGGCCCCAGCGCCCCACCCCGGAGGACGTGTTTGGTGTGCTCAAACGCCACCAACCCAGTATTTTTTATGGCGTGCCCACGCTTTACGCTTCTTTGTTGGCACACCCCAGTCGACCGGCAGCCAGCGAGCTGGCCTTGCGCGTTTGTACCAGCGCCGGCGAGGCCCTGCCGGCTGAGATTGGGCATTCTTGGCAACAGGCCTATGGGTGCGAGATTTTGGACGGCATCGGCTCGACCGAAATGTTGCACATCTTTTTATCTAACCGTCCCGGACGGGTCAAGTATGGCAGCACCGGGCAGGCAGTGCCAGGTTATGAACTGCGCTTGATCAACGACGAAGGCCATGAGTGCGCTGAAGGTGAATTGGGCGAATTGCAGATCAAAGGCCCCAGCGCCGCCCTGCTCTATTGGGGTAATCGGGCCAAGACCAAGTCGACATTTTGTGGTGAGTGGACCCGCAGCGGCGACAAATACAGCCGAGATGCCCAGGGCTACTACACCTACGGCGGGCGCACCGACGACATGCTCAAAGTGGGGGGCATTTATGTCTCACCATTCGAGGTCGAGGCATCTTTGATGACCCATTCGGCGGTGCTGGAAGCCGCTGTGATCGGCGTCGCCGATGAAGAGGGCCTGATCAAACCCAAAGCCTATGTCGTACTCAAGGGCGGGCATTCTTGCACTCCAGACGATTTGAAAGCGCATGTGAAATCGCAGTTGGCCCCCTACAAATACCCCCGCTGGATTGAAATCATCGAAGAACTGCCGAAAACCGCTACAGGGAAAATCCAGAGGTTCAAATTGCGTGCGACTCGGACATAATGCCCATCATTCTCATCTCAAAGGAGTAGACATGACCACACGCCGACTTGTCCTTAGCCGCAGCGCCGCCCTGATTGGCGCCGCATCGACCAGCCTGTTGTTGCCCGAAATCGTTCGCGCTCAAAGCAACAAAGTGCGCATAGGCCTGATGTTGCCCTATACGGGCACTTTTGCACCCTTGGGCGTGGCGATTGAAAACGCCTTTCGAATGGCCCTTGACGAGCAAGGCGGCAAACTCGCCGGTCGCGAAATCGAGTGGTACAAAGTCGATGACGAATCCGAACCCTCCAAAGGCGTCGAGAACGCCACCCGCCTGGTGCAACGTGACAAAGTCGATGTTTTGCTCGGCACTGTCCACTCGGGCGTGCAGATGGGCATCCACCGTGTGGCTCGTGAAAGCGGCGTGCTGAACCTGATTCCCAATGCGGGCGTTCATGCCGCCACCCGCGCCCTGTGCGCACCCAACGTCTTCAGGACTTCGTTCAGCAACTCACAACCCACTCGCGCATTGGGCAAGCCCATGGCCGACAAAGGCCTTAAAAAAGCCGTCTGGATCACCTGGAAATACGCCGCCGGGGACGAGGCTTTTGAGGGCTTCAAAGAGGGCTATCAAGCGGCTGGCGGCACCATCATCAAAGAACTCGGCTTGCCCTTTCCGAACGTCGAATTCCAGGCCCTGTTGACCGAAATTGCCGCCCTAAAACCCGATGCGGTGGCCTGTTTCTTTGCCGGTGGCGGTGCGGCCAAATTCATCAAGGATTACGCCGCTGCGGGCTTAAAAGGCAAGATCCCCTTATACGGTTCGGGCTTCCTCACCGAGGGTGTGCTTGATGCTGCAGGCCCGGCCGCCGATGGCATCTATAGCACCTTGCATTACAGCGATTCGCTCGATACCCCGCGCAACAAGTCGTTCCGACTGGCTTATGCCAAAACCTTTAAGCTGCAACCTGATGTCTACGCTGTTCAGGGCTACGACTCGGGTTTGTTGCTGCTGCAAGGTGCCAACGCAGTCAAAGGCGATTTGTCCAACAAAAAGGCCTTGTACGAGGCCATGGAAAAAGCCGTCATTGACAGCCCGCGTGGCAAATGGAGCATGAGTAAATCGCACAACCCGGTGCAAGACATCTACCTTCGGGTGGTCGAGAACCGCGAAAACAAAGTGGTCGGCGTGGCCGCAAAAGCCCTGGCGGACTCCGGGGCTGGCTGTCGCATGGCCTGATGGGACAAAGTGGATTTAGCCAACTTTTTAATTCAAATCCTCAATAGCGTCCAATACGGCCTGCTGCTGTTTCTACTGGCGGCAGGCCTCACCCTGATTTTTGGCATCATGGGAGTGGTCAATCTGGCCCATGGTGGTTTTTACATGATCGGGGCCTATCTTGGCTATGGTCTAACGGCGCAAACCGGTCATTTGGCCCTGGCCCTGGCTGGCGGCGCAGCTCTGTCTGTACTGCTGGGTTGGGTGCTTGAACGCTTGTTGTTTCGGCACTTTTATCATCGCGACCATCTCGATCAGGTGCTGATGACCTTTGGCCTGATCTATGTGCTGGAGGAGTTGCGCTCAATCATCTGGGGCGACGATGTGCATGGGGTCCCCATTCCTGAGCTTTTATCGGGTTCGATTCAATTGACCGAAAACCTGTCTTACCCGCATTACCGGTTGTTCATCTCGGTGCTGTGTCTGTTGCTGGCTTTAGGCCTGTATCTGCTGATCAGCCGCACCCGGGTGGGTATGCGCATACGCGCCGGCGCTTTCAACTCGGACATGACCGAGGCCTTGGGCATCAATATTCAGCGCTTGCACGCCCTGGTGTTCGCCATGGGGGTGGGCTTGGCCGCGGTGGCGGGCATCTTGGCGGCCCCCATCTCGAGCGTTTATCCCAATATGGGCTCTCAGGTGCTGATCATGTGTTTTGTGGTGGTCGTCATCGGCGGCATTGGCAGCGTGCGCGGGGCCATGATCGCCGCCTTGTTGGTGGGCTTGGTCGACACCTTCGGCAAGGTCTTGCTGCCCTCGGTGGCCAGCATGGGGGTTTATGTGATGATGGCCTTGGTGCTGCTGTGGCGTCCACAGGGGCTGTTTAAATCATGAGCACTGCACGCGCCCACCTGGAGTTATTGCCCCCTAGCGTCCGCTTGTGTGTGGGCTTGGGCTTTATGGCCTTGGCTTTGTTCCCCTGGGTCGGCACCGACTTTTATATTCAAAGCGTCGCGCGCATGATGATCTTGGCCATCTTCGCCATGAGCCTCGATCTGCTGCAAGGCGTGAGTGGCCTGGTCTCACTGGGACATGCCGCCTATTTCGGACTGGCTGGCTACGCCTTGGCCTTTGTCAGTCCCGAAGCCTCGGGGGCCAGTTTATGGTGGTCTTTGCCGCTGGCGGTGGCGACCTCGGGTTTAGCGGCTCTGCTGATCGGTTTTTTGGTGGTTCGCACCCAGGGCATCTACTTCATCATGGTGACCATGGCTTTTTCGCAGATGGTGTTCTACCTGTTTTTTGACAACAAGGTCTTGGGTGGCTCTGACGGGCTGTACATCAACTTCAAGCCAGAGGCGATCTGGTTTGATCTGGAAGACAAAGTCACTTTTTACTATTTCACGCTGGCCTGCCTGCTGGGGGTATTTGTATTTTTGCGGCGATTGCTCTTTAGCCCCTTTGGCCGCGCCCTCAACGGCATTCGCATCAATGAGCACCGCATGACCTCGATGGGCTACGCCACCTTTGGCTACAAACTGACCGCTTTCACTCTGGCGGGTGCGCTGGCCGGTTTGGCTGGTTATTTGTGGGGTGCTCAAACTGGCTTTATCAACCCTGAGTTGATGGGCTTTCACATGAGTGCGCACGCGATCATGATGGTGATTTTGGGCGGCATGGGTAACTTTGCCGGAGCCGCCATGGGCGCCTTTGCCTTCGAGTATCTGTTGCACCTCTTCAAAGACTTGCCCGACTGGGGCGGCGTGGCCTGGGGCAAGCATTGGCAACTCTGGATGGGTTTGTTCATTGTCACCATCGTCATCCTGGCCCCGCGCGGCCTGACGGGTTTGTTGGCCCGTCTCAGCCCTGACCAAGGGGGGAGCCATGAGTGAGGTGCTTTTGTCTTGCGAAGGACTGACCAAACGCTTTGGCGGCTTGGCGGCCGTGAACGAGGTCAGCTTGCATTGGGCGAGGGACGAGATTCATGCCGTCATCGGCCCCAACGGAGCCGGGAAATCGACTTTGTCCCATTTGCTCGCCGGCGATCTGATGGCCACCTCGGGGCGCATCAAGCTGGCGGGGCAGGATGTGACTCGCCTGAGCGCTGACGCGCGTTCACATCTGGGTCTGGGGCGCAGCTTCCAAAAAACCAATATCTTTCTTCCCCTCAGCGTTTGGGAGAACGTGCGTCTGGCCGCTCAGTCGCGCCGGCAGCACAGCCCCGCCCACCCCAAGGCTTGGCTCAAGCTGGCCGAATCCGATCGAACGATACGCGAGCGCACCGAACAGGCACTGGCCCAGGCTGGTCTGAGCCAACGACACGACAGCATCGCTGCGGCCATGAGCCATGGCGAGCAAAGGCAACTTGAAATCGCCATGTGCTTGGCCACCGAGCCTGAAGTGCTGTTACTTGACGAACCCCTGGCCGGCATGGGCGTGTCCGAGGCTGAGCGCATGGTCGAGTTGCTGCGTGGCTTAAAGCCACACCACGCCATGCTGCTGGTCGAGCACGACATGGACGCCGTGTTTGCCCTGGCTGATCGTTTATCGGTCATGGTCAATGGTGTCGTCATTGCCAGCGGGACGCCAGACCAGATCCGCAACGACGCATCGGTACAGGCCGCCTACTTGGGCGAGGAACACGCATGAAAGACTGGCTGATCAGCACCCAAGGCCTGAACACCTATTATGGGGCCAGCCACATCTTGCGCGATGTGGACTTCCATCTGCAACCGGGCGAGACCCTGGGCCTGATGGGTCGCAACGGCATGGGTAAAAGCACCCTGCTCAAAACCCTGATGGGCCTGGTTCGCCCCCGCTCGGGCCGCGTGACCCTGCGCGGGGTGGACGTGACCCATGCGCCGACCTATGAGATTGCCTGTGGGGGCGTTGCTTATGTGCCCGAAGGCCGAGGTATTTTCGGCAACCTCAGCGTGAAAGAAAACCTCGTCATGGCTGCCCGCCCCGGTGCGCGTGGCCAGTGCGACTGGACTTACGAGCGGGTTCTGGCAACCTTTCCACGTTTGGCTGAGCGTTTGCAACATGGTGGCCAACAACTCAGCGGGGGCGAGCAACAAATGCTGACCATCGGACGTGCCCTAATGACCAACCCTGACGTGCTGATATTGGATGAAGCCACCGAGGGCCTGGCCCCCCTCATTGCGCGCGAAATCTGGCGCATCTGCGAAGTCATCCGCGACAGCGGCATCAGCAGCATCATCGTCGACAAAAACTGGAAACACGTGACCCAGATCAGCAACCGCAATGTGATACTGGTCAAGGGCGAGGTGGTGTTCGACGGCGACACCCCCAGCCTGCTGGCCGACCCTGAATTGCTGCAAAAACACCTGGGTGTTTAAGGCCGCTAAACTTCAGCGGTATTCGTTTTCAATGCGCGACCAGTCGTCCATGCCAACCACGCGTTTATAGTCTTCGAAACTCACACCCGAACCGGACAACTTCAGCTCGCCGCTTTGGATATCGGCCAAGGTCTCGCGGATGGTCTGGACATAGCGCATCAGGATAGAGATGCCGTAAATCACCATCCGGAAACCCAACTCGTGCAACTCATGTGGGCGTAATATGGGTGTTCGACCACCCTCCAACATATTGGCCAACTGCGGCACATCGAAAGTTTTGCCGATGAGGGCCATTTCCTCGATAGTGGTGGGGGCTTCGATGAACAGGCCATCGGCGCCTGCACGCAAATAACGCTCGCCACGCCGCAAGGCCTCGTCCATGCCGTACACCTCACGGGCATCGGTACGGGCAATGATGAAAGTATCAGGATTCATGCGCTCGCTGGCGGCGGCCCGAATCTTGGCTTCCATCTCGGCACAAGACACCAACGCTTTGCCTGCAATGTGACCGCAGCGTTTGGGACTGATCTGATCTTCAAAAAACAAGGCCTGGGCACCGATTTGCTCCAGACGATGCACCGTATGCACCACGTTTTTGACATCACCATAGCCGTTGTCCGCATCGACCAGCACGGGCGAGCGATTCACTTCCAGAATATCGCGATAGGCATCCAGAAAATCACGCCCGCCCAACAAACCAATGTCGGGTAGTCCATGCCGCACACCCGCCACGGGGAAGCCGCCGATGAAATAGGCTTTGAAGCCCGCTTGCTTGATCATCAGAGCGGTCAACGCATCATGCGCACCCGGCATGACCAAGGGTCGTTCAGATTGGACCAATTGTCGGAATGTATTCATCACTGCTTTCTTTCAATCCAAGGGCATAAAATCATCAAAACAACCTCCTGCCCCACACCTGAGAGACTTTACCCCACACCCCATGCAAGATTGTCCCATTAGAACTGTGATCTCGGGCTTTGCCACACCAATGC
>CAYMJT010000124.1:0-7172 GCA_964390775.1 uncultured Bordetella sp. | reverse complement strand
ACATCGCGGCGCTCGGCATCTACCCCGCCGTTGATCCGCTCGACTCCACCAGCCGTCAGCTCGACCCGCACGTGGTCGGCGAAGACCACTACCAGACCGCCCGCTCGGTTCAGGGTACGCTGCAGCGCTACAAAGAACTGCGCGACATCATCGCCATTTTGGGCATGGATGAACTGGCACCTGAGGACAAGCTGGTGGTAGCTCGCGCCCGCAAGATCCAACGTTTCCTGTCTCAGCCCTTCCACGTGGCCGAGGTGTTTACCGGAACCGCTGGCAAGTATGTCCCTTTGTCCGAGACCATTCGTGGCTTCAAGATGATCGTCAACGGCGAATGCGATCACCTGCCCGAACAGGCTTTCTACATGGTCGGCACCATCGACGAGGCTTTCGAGAAAGCCAAGAAGATCGCCTAATTTCCTTGGCCCACCGCACCCCCCCGTGGGGTGCGCCGGTCAGCGTCACCCCAAGGAGTCTGTATGAGTACCATTCACGTCGATGTGGTCAGTGCCGAAGAGTCCATCTTTTCCGGCCAAGCCAAATTCGTCGCCCTTCCTGGTGAAGCCGGCGAATTGGGTATCTATCCCCGTCACACCCCCTTGATCACGCGCATCCGCCCTGGCTCGGTGCGCATCACCACCGCCGACGATCAGGAAGAGTTTGTCTTTGTCGCAGGCGGAATTCTTGAAGTCCAACCCGACTGCGTCACGGTTTTGTCCGATACCGCCGTTCGGGGCAAAGACCTCGATGAAGAAAAAGCCAATCAGGCACGCCTGGCCGCTGAAGAAGCGGTGCGCAACGCCAAAAGCGACATCGACCTCGCCCGTGCGCAGTCCGAATTGGCCATCATGGCCGCGCAAATTGCCGCCCTTCGGCAGTACCGCGCAAAAAAGTAAATCGACACCTCCATCCAGGGCATCACCATCGGTGAGCGTGTCGTCCCTTCGGGTGATGAGCCAACCGGGTCCAGGGTTCCTCTGGCCCCGGTTTTTTCATGGCGTCAAGGTTGAAGGTCGCTTTGTATTCATGGTGCAGAGCTGACTTGATACACCCATCAATAGGCCATTCTGAGATAATCAGCTCATGTCCAAAGCCAAACTTCGTGCGGCCACCGTTGGCGGCAGCGCAGATGAAATCGAAGCCGCCTTTTACGAGGCCCTGCGCTTGGGCGATATCGACAAGCTGATGGCTTGTTGGGCCGACGAAGACGACATTGTTTGCGTCCACCCCGGCGGGCCGCGCATCATCGGCGCCAATGCGATCCGGGCCTCCTTCGAGGCGATGTTCGAAAACGGCGGTGCCATCCTGGCCCAACCCATCAATGTGCGCAAGGTCGAAACCATCACCAGCGCCATGCACAACCTGATCGAACAGGTCGAAGTCAAAACCCCGCAGGGGGCGCAAACGGGCTTTGTCATGGCCACCAATGTTTACCAGCGCACCGCACAGGGTTGGCGGATGGTGGCCCACCATGCCAGCCCGGGTACCCGGGCCGAAGTCAGCGACATCGTCAGCACCCCTGCCATATTGCATTGACCATGCGCGCCGCTCCCTGGTGGTTGCCCGGTGGCCACCTGCAAACCATCTGGGCCAATCAAGTCGCCAGCGACACGCTGACAGCCCCCGTGCCCTGGCAAAGAGAGCGCATCGACACACCCGACGGCGACTTCATTGACATTGACCATTGCCCAGGCCCCCAGGCCCATTCGCCCCTGATCGTTTTATTCCATGGCCTCGAAGGCAGCAGTCGCAGCCACTACGCACGCGCCATGGCAGCCTGGGCCCTGCACACTGGACATCACCTGGCCGTACCTCACTTTCGGGGGTGCAGTGCCGAGCTCAACCGTGCACCACGCGCTTACCACTCGGGAGATCATGCCGAGATTGATCACATCTTGCAGCATTTGGTGCGTGGCCATCGGGCCCAAGGCGGTCGCCAGGCCCATGCGGTCGGCATCTCTTTGGGCGGCAATGCACTCATGCTGTGGGCAGCCATGCAGGGTGTAGGTGCCCGGCTCACCCTGGACAGTGTCACCAGCGTGTGCAGTCCACTGGATCTGAGTGAGAGCGGACACGCCATGGGACGCGGCATCAACCGGCTGATCTACACCCCTTATTTTTTGCGCAGCATGCGCCCCAAGGCCGAGGCCAAATGGCGTCAGCACCCCGGTCTGTTTGACTTGCAAGCCCTGCGACGCGTGCAAGACCTGTATCAATTTGACCAAGTGTTCACTGCCCCCTTGCACGGCTTTGCCAGCACCGAGGACTATTGGCAACGGGCCAGCGCCAAGCCCCATCTGAGCGCCATTCGCATTCCCGCCTACATCATCAACGCATTGAACGATCCGTTTATTCCTGCCTCCAGTCTGCCTGGGCCAGAGGCCGTCTCCAGCAGTTGCCATCTCATCTACACCCAAGCCGGTGGCCATGTGGGCTACGTCAAGGGCGCTTGGCCGCCGGGCCAGATCAGTTTGCCCGAATGGGTGGAAGCCAACTGGAAAATGCACATCATTTCACAGACATAAGCCCAGCCCTATGGCACAAAGCAGTCGTCAACCACAGGAGACGATATGCAAATGCTTTTGGTCAAAGGCCGGCAAGACGGTCATGGGCGCAGCCAGCGCAGCCTGGTCTATCGCCAGCGGCGGTATTACCGCAGTGAACCACATCAGGACACCTACATCCGCAAAACCCAAGACCTCTGGTTGCTGGGTCCGCCCCAATCCGGCAAAACGGCGGCGATCGAACGAATCTTGTGTCAGGCCCCACAGCTGTGGCCCATGTGGCCATTGCTGCACTGTCGGGCGACCGACCCCATAGGCCGCTGGACTGATCAATCCGCACTGACTGACCATCTGTTGGCTCAGGGCGTTTCCTGGCGCACACTGGGTGCCGAAGAACGCATAGACGCACTGCTGGATTGGGCGCAACACAGCAAATGGGTATTGGTGCTCGATGATGCACACGTCCTGTCGGGGCGCAAATTGGTGTTGGCGGTTCGGCTTGCCCAAGCCTCACGTTTGGTTCTCATGGCCGCTCTGAGTGAACAAGCCTTGCACCCCAGTTTGCGCACTTGCTTGCAAAGGCGCGCCCCTCAAGTCATTTTTTTCCGCTCCGAGACACCCTACGACGCCACCCTGTCGCTGATGTGGGTGATGCTCATACTGGCCATGTCGGCCGGTTGGTGGGAACTGGCGGCCGCCTTGGGCAGCACCCGTGGTTTGGCTTATGGCCCCTTGGCCATGCGGCAAAGGTAAGCGATGCGTTGGGTCTCCCATGTACTGATCGGTGGTTCGGTCTGCGCCCTATGGCAACCGGCTTGGGTCCCGGTGGCGGTGTTGGGGGCCACCGCACCCGATTGGTTGGAGTGGTTGGGGCGCAGCCATGCTCCTCTGGGGCGTGCCCACCACCGAGGGGCCACCCACAACCTGCTGGGCTGGTTGTTGCTTGGGCTCGCAGGCCTGCTTGCGCCCCATTGGGGCGAGGCCTTGATCGCATTTGCCCTGGGCGGCATCTTGCACTGGTTTTGTGACGCCCTAACCATCAGTGGTGCGCCATTGACCTGGTGGTCCATGCATCGCAGCACCTTGTTTGGTGGACGCTTGCGTCAAGGCAGTCGGACCGAGCGGGCCCTCGCCATGGCCATCGCCTTGGCCTGCGCCTTGCTCTGGGCACCCAGGTTTGACCACCCTGACTCTGACTTCAGCCCCTTCTTCATGCCCTGGCAACGCCATTACCAAAGCGGCCTGCTCGATGCGGCCGAATGGCGCATGCATCGCTTCTCACCCTTTTAGAAAACCGCTATGAAAAGCAATATGAAAAACCACCTCGTTCCTGGTCTGATTCTGATGGCCTGCGCCTGCGCATTACTCGCGCAAGAAACTCCCCACGCCTTGCCCGAATACCAGCTTCGCACCCCAGCGTTGCCCGACGCTCGTGATCTGTATCAAAGGGCATTGGACTGTTGGCCCAGTGCCAGCCACTTTCGGGCCGAGCTCAGCCTAGAGGGGCGTTTGGGTCCACGCGCCAGCCTCTGGAGCGACACATCAGGTCATCTCAACGCCAGCCCATCGGCGCTCAGTGCCGCCTTGGTCGCCCGCTTGCCCCTGTATTCCGCCTCGGAACTCGATCATGAGCGCGAACGTGAATGGCAACGCCGTCGCCGTGCCGCCGAAGCCGTAGGACAACTCATCACCCAACTGGCTGACCGGCATCGCATTCGGCAAGAGCTGGGGCTGATGAAAACCCTTGAATCGCGGGCGCGCCAACGGGTGCTTGCGGGCATCGTCGATAGCAGCGAACAAGTACGCTATATGGAGCGAGTCGCCAATCTGGATGGACAATTGCTGCGCCACGACGGCGACATTGCCCGCAGCCGCCTCGAATTACTGGGCTTTTGCGCGCAACACCATGCCGACACACTGGATCAGCACCTGCAACCTTATCTGCAATGACGTCATGTCCGTACAGCGCTATCACGTCTATTTGCGACAGTCCGACCGTCGTTGGTACCCCTGTCTGGTGGTGTGTGACGGGTCTGGGTTGGTGGCTGCCTTCCCAGCGCCCAAGGGCGAGTCAGCCACCCCCGTCACGGGGCGTCAGCTGCGTACCTTGCGATCCTTTCGGGGTGCCGAGCGAATGCGTCACAAACCAGCTCCCCCGAGCGGGCTCGTGCTGGGCAAGTGGATAACACCGACACCCCCTTGCAGCACCATGATGTTGAGTCGCCCCGATGTGCCAGGCCACAAACCGCGCTGGGCTTGAGCCCTGCAATGCAGAGCTGCCTCAAGGAATAAGGCGGTCTACGGCAAAGCGCCCACCCCCGTAAAACATGGGGAACAGCGCCAAGGTGGCCCAACTCAGGTGGGTCGGCCAAGCCGAGGGGTAGACAAAAATCTGTATCACTGCCGTCATCATCAATAAGCCAAACGCCGACAGTCGGGTGAAAAGACCCAAGACCAACAAGATCGGCAATACGTGTTCGGCATAGGAGGCCATATAGGCTGCCCAATCGGGGGCAATCAAGGGCAGTTTGTACTCATTGGCGAACAATTCGATCGTACTGTCTTTCACGGTGAGTAGGCCCTCCACCTTCGTTCGTCCCGACATCCAGAAGATGGCGGCCAAGGACAATCGACTTCCGATCACCAGCAATTCATCTTTGTACGACAGCTTGGTTGCATCGGGTGCCACCTCGGGTTGCCATTCTTCAGCCGTGTTTTTGCTCATTTCATATCTCCTTTCAAGATCATTCCAATGTCAACGCCTGTCGTTCCAACATCAGCGCCACCAACTGCCCCAAGTCCGCATCCGGGTTGACCGCATGCGCAGCACCCAAGGCCTGCTCCAGGGTGAGGCGCGCGCGGCAGGCCTCTAAAAATGCGACTTCAGCGACCCCCACGGAACAGCCTTGCACGGTATCGTTGATTCGAGTCAATAACACCCCTTGCCCCCGCTCTAGACCACCAACAGCAACCTCACCATCGGATTTCATGCCCACGCGCGCATTCAGCCACACCTCGGCCAGTGGCCGGCCTTCACGCCAGCGCCAGCGTGTAGCCGGGTGCGGTGGGCACACCGCCTGTGTGCCCACGCCGTCCTTGGCCAATACATGCTCGGCGCTGAGCACCAGGGCATCGGCTGCTGTATGCGACTCGACCCAAGCTCGATCCAGCTCGGCCACATCAACCCAATGCGCTTGCATCAGGCTGGCATCCAGCCCAGCCATGAACGAGGCCATGCCGCGACCGTATTCCAGCAATCGCGCATCTTCAGGAGGACATTGCGCCAAATACGCCCGTGCCAAGGAATCAAAAGAGCCATTACCCATCAATACCACCAAGGTCGGATAGTTCGCACGCAAGGCCTCCAGACACGCCAGATGCGTGGTATTGCGATAAATCTTCCAGGCTTGCGGGGCAGAGTTTGGTAACTCGCCCGTAGGCCAAAGCATGTCAAAAAAGCCTTGCCGCCAGGCCAGATCGTTTGCGCTGTGGTCACCCATGCCCGATCACGCCCTCATCAGGGCTGCGGGCTCATTTGCATGTGCGCGCACCCATAGGCCCCGTGCCCGATCGGCTTCGGCTTGCAAATCGGCGTAGGCCGGCACCGATGCGTCACGCTCAATTAAGGTCGGCCTAAACCCAATGCGTTCAATCAGGCCCGCATACAAGTCCCACACCGGCGCTGCGACATCGCTCGCATGGGCATCAATCCAGAGTGCATCACCCAACAGCGGATCCGGGTCATGTCCCGCCAGATGAATCTCGGCCACCCGATCAGCGTCGATGCCATCCAGCCAGTCTTGGGCGGAAAAGCCCAGGTTGTGCGCCGAAACTGCCACATTGTTGACATCGACCAGCAACATGCAGCCGCTGCGGCGCGCCAATTCATTTAAGAAATCCACCTCGTCCCACTCGTGATTCAACAGCGCATAGTGGCTTGGGTTCTCAATGGCGATGACCCGACCCAAAGCGGATTGCACCCGATCAATCTGATTCGTCATCTGCCGCAGCAAGGCGGTACTGCGCCGCGCAGGCAGTAAATCGGGCGCATACACCCCACGCCACCACGACCAGGCCAAATGCTCTGACACCAAGGCGGGTTGCAGGCGATGCGTCAGCTCGCACAATGCCGCCAATCGAGCCGAATCCACAGGCTCGGGGCTGGCCAAGGACAAAGACACACTGTGCAGCGACAGGGGATGGCGCGAACGCAGTGCTTCCAGCATGCGCCAACGGGGGCCCCCTGCCACCATGTAGTTCTCTGGATGGACCTCCCACCATTGTCCGGGCTGAGTTTCTGCTACAGCCTCATGAAAGTGTTGTGGTTTGAAGCCCAGGCCGACCCCCAAAGCCGTCCACATGATGGTGCCGAACTCAGGCTTTCGGGGTCAAAGAGCCATTGCCCTTGGGCGTTTTGATGCTGGCACAAGTGCCCGCTGGGACCAACTTCCAGGCATTGCCCTGATAGTCGGTTTTGGACGTGCCGCCGCAAGTGGTGCCAGGGCCAGCGGCGCAGTCGTTTTTCCCTGCCAGCGACACCCCGTAGCACTTCTCCATCGCGGGCTTGTCGCCCGCGGCTTTCTTGTCTTGGGCCAAGGCGGCGCCATTGCTCAGGGCCAAAGCAGCCAATGCGGCCAGGGTCAGGTGTTTCATCACTGTCTCCAGAGTGTT
>CAYMJT010000123.1:0-7209 GCA_964390775.1 uncultured Bordetella sp. | reverse complement strand
ATAGCGCGGGGTGACGCGCAGGGCCAATAACTCGGCGCCCGTGGCTTGGCACAGGCCAATCGCATGTGAAACCGCCTTTTTGGACAGGGCCGAGCCGTCGGTGGCGACCAATACTTTGTGGTACATGGCAATGCTCCTTTTGGGATTCAACAATGAGTCAAGCTTACGCCGAAGTGATCGGACCGATTTGATGCAAGTCAAGGTTGGTGCAAGGTTCTTGGCTTAACCTTGTCGCATGTCTGATTCGGCGACGCTATTGGCCCCCCTGTTGGATGATCCGCAGGTCTGGCGCCAATACAGCCGGCCCGTTGGTTCGGTCCGTGAGGACCATCCAGACTGGGAGTCGCAGGTGGTGGTGCAAGGCATGCACTGTGCCGCTTGTGCCTTCACCATCGAAGATGCCTTGCGATCGGTGCCTGGGGTGCGTTCGGTCATGGTCAATGCCGCCACCCACCGGGCCAAAGTGACCTGGAGCGAATCCGAAGTCAAACCCTCGGTCTGGATGCAGGCCATCGAGCGGGCTGGTTACCAGGTCTTGCCGGCGCAGGACCACGGCTTGCGCGAGCAGCGTTTGCAAGAAACCCGTCGCCTGCTGTGGCGCTTTCTGGTCGCCGCCTTTTGCATGATGCAAGTGATGATGTATGCCTCACCTGCCTACGTCACCGAGCCCGGCGATATCAGTGCCAACACCTTGCAGTTGTTGCGATGGGCTTCTTGGGTGTTGACCTTGCCGGTCATGCTTTTTTCCTGCTTGCCTTTTTGGCGCAATGCCTGGCGCGATCTGGCGCAGCGGCGCCTCAGCATGGACACCCCGGTTGCCTTGGGCATGGCGTTGACTTTTGCCGTCAGTAGCGCTGGCACCTTTGACCCACAGGGGCCCTTGGGGCAAGAAGTTTATTTTGATTCCCTCACCATGTTCGTGTTCTTTCTTCTGGGCGGACGTTGGTTGGAGTGGCGCTTGCGCGACCAGACGGCCGGTGCTCTGGAGGCCTTGATGAATCGCTTGCCCGAGAGCGTCGAACGTCAATCCGAAGCGGGTTGGGAACGTGTCTCGCTACATCGTCTGCGCACGGGTGACGTGGTGCGGGTGCGGGCTGGCGAGTCTTTTCCTGGCGACGGGCTGGTCATCAAAGGTCAAACTCTGGTCGAAGAGGCCATGCTGACTGGCGAGTCCAGGCCCTGTTCGCGCGGCCCCAAAGACAGCGTCATGGCGGGCAGCCACAACCTGTCAGCCGCGGTCGAAGTGCAACTAGAGCATGTCGGCAGTGAGACCCGTTATGCCCAACTGGTGCAACTGATGGAGCAGGCCTCGGGCAGCAAACCGCGCATGGCACTATGGGTTGATCGCATGGCGCGGCCTTTTTTATGGACGGTGCTGGGCTTGGCCATTTTGGCGGCCCTGTACGGTTGGTCGAGCGATCCGGGCCATGCCCTGATGGTGGGCGCTTCGGTGCTGATCGTGACCTGTCCATGCGCCCTGTCCCTGGCTACGCCGGCCGCCATGTTGGCCAGTGCTGGACGCTTGGCCCGCTCGGGTGTGCTGGTGCGCGAACTGCAGTCGCTCGAAGTCCTCAGTCAGGTCGACACCGTGGTGTTTGATAAAACCGGCACCTTGACCTACGACGGCCAGCGTCTGCAAGTGGTGCATACCGCAGCCGGCACGCTGATGCCCGAGCAAGCCGAAGACTGGATTGCGATGGCCGCCTCTTTGGGTGTGCATTCCTGGCACCCAATATCGCGTGCCCTGGTCGCAGCTGCTGTCCATCACGAGCCCGCCCAAGATGTCCACGAGCACAGCGGCCAGGGTCTGGAGGGGCGACTTGAGGACGCACGTGGCCAGTCCTTGCATCTGCGTCTAGGGTCTTTGCGGTTCATGCAAGACTTTCATAGGGGCATGCCATGCCCTGACCACGCCCGGGGTGCTTCGGTCCATTTGTTTGAAGCTCAACGCGGTTGGCTGGCCAGTTTCGATTTGGCCGAAGATTTGCGCGCCGATGCCGCGTCGGCGGTGCGCCAATTGCGCGCATTGGGTCTAGACATCTGGATTCTTTCCGGCGACCGTGCTCACTCGGTGCATCGCGTGGCCCAGTGGGTGGGGGTGGGGGTGACCCAAGCGTGGGGCGAATGTACGCCGCAGGACAAACTCGATCGCGTGCGGGCTTTGCAAGCACAGGGCAAACGGGTGCTGATGGTCGGCGACGGCCTCAACGATGGCCCGGTGCTGGCCGCCGCCGAGGTCTCCATCGCTTTGGGCGGGGCGGTGCCCTTGGCCCAAGCCCGCTCTGACCTGGTCATGATGGGCGCTCAGTTGTTGACCTTGCCTACTTTGATCCAGCGTGCCCGTTTGACGCTGCGGGTGGTGGGTCAAAACCTGGCCTGGGCGCTCTTTTACAACGCCCTTTTTGTCCCCTTGGCCCTTTTGGCCTGGCTGCCTGCCTGGTTGGCCGGCCTGGGCATGGCGGTGAGCTCGCTTTGGGTCATCGTCCACTCGATGCGCTTGGCGCGCCCCTTGCGCGGGGAGGAAGCCTGAATGGATATTTTGTATTTGTTGATCCCTTTGTCCGTCGCGCTGGTTTTGCTGGTGCTGATCGGTTTGTGGTGGGCCATCCATTCGGGCCAATTCGAGGCCGTCGAGCAAGAGGGGGAGCGCATTTTGCGTGACGATTGACTTGCATCAAATCAGGCTCACCCAATTCTGTGCATACTGAAAAAGTGAGATGAAAGGTTTCCCATGAATACAACAACACAGCCCGCTGTCTATACCGACGGGGTGGTGCGTCAGTTTGCCTTCATGACCGTGGTCTGGGGGGTGGTTGGCATGTTGGTCGGTGTCTTCATCGCCGCCCAGCTGGCTTGGCCCGAGTTGAATTTCGGTATTCCCTGGCTCAGCTATGGCCGCTTGCGCCCGCTGCACACCAACGCCGTGATTTTTGCTTTTGGCGGCTGCGCCCTGTTTGCCAGCAGCTACTACGCGGTACAACGTACCAGCCAGGTCAGTTTGTTCGCCCCGGGTCTGGCCCAGTTCACCTTCTGGGGTTGGCAATTGGTCATTTTGCTGGCCGCCATCAGCCTACCGCTGGGCTACACCAGCGGCAAGGAGTACGCCGAACTCGAATGGCCCATTGACCTATTGATCACCTTCGTCTGGGTCGCTTATGCGATCGTGTTCTTTGGTACGGTGGGCACACGCAAGGTCCGTCACATCTATGTCGCCAACTGGTTTTTTGGGGCTTTCATACTGACTGTCGCGGTATTGCATCTGGTCAACAGCGCCGAGATCCCCGCCGGTTTCATGAAATCGTATTCGGCCTATGCCGGCGTTCAGGACGCCATGGTGCAATGGTGGTACGGCCACAATGCGGTGGGATTTTTCCTGACCGCTGGCTTTTTGGGCATGATGTATTACTTCATCCCGAAGCAGGCCGAACGCCCGGTTTATTCCTACCGTTTGTCGATTGTTCACTTTTGGGCCCTCATCTTCACCTATATGTGGGCTGGCCCGCACCATTTGCATTACACCGCGCTGCCCGATTGGACCCAATCGCTGGGGATGTTGTTCTCGCTCATTTTGCTGGCCCCGAGCTGGGGCGGCATGATCAACGGCATCATGACCTTGTCGGGGGCCTGGCATAAATTGCGCGACGACCCCGTCTTGCGTTTCATGATTGTGTCGCTCTCGTTCTACGGCATGAGCACATTCGAGGGGCCGATGATGTCGATCAAAACCGTCAACGCCCTGTCGCACTACACCGACTGGACCGTGGGCCATGTCCACTCGGGTGCCCTGGGCTGGGTGGGGCTGGTCTCGATGGGTTGCATCTACTTCCTGATTCCGCGCCTGTTCGGGCAAAAGAAAATGTACAGTGTCAAGGCCATTGAAATCCATTTCTGGACCGCCACCATCGGCATTGTCCTCTACATCGCCTCTATGTGGATTGCTGGCGTCATGCAGGGCATCATGTGGCGCTCGATCAATGAGGACGGTACCTTGACTTACTCCTTTGTCGAGAGTGTCAAAGCCACCTATCCTTATTACGTGATTCGTTTCCTCGGTGGCGTGCTGTATCTGTTTGGCATGCTGGTCATGCTCTGGAACACCATCATGACCGTGGTCACGGGCCGCTCGGTGTCGGCCCCCATCCCCGCTGCTGCTGCCCACGCCTAAGGAGTCCAAGATGTCATCTCAAAACAAGCCGGGCTTTAGCCATGAAAAAATAGAGACCAACAACTTCCTCATGATTGTGCTGATCGTGCTGGTGGTGTTGTTTGGAGGACTGGTCGAGATCGTGCCACTGTTTTTCCAGAAGTCGACCACCCAGCCGCTGGAGGGTGTCAAGCCCTACACCGCCCTGCAATTGGCAGGCCGCGACATCTATGTGCGGGAAGGCTGTTACAACTGCCACTCGCAGATGATTCGACCCTTTCGGGCCGAAACCCTGCGCTATGGCCACTATTCGGTGGCAGGTGAATCGGTCTACGACCATCCTTTTCAGTGGGGCAGCAAGCGCACCGGCCCTGATCTGGCCCGAGTCGGTGGACGCTATTCGGACGAATGGCATCGCATACACCTCAACAACCCGCGCGATGTGGTGCCCGAGTCGAATATGCCGGCCTACCCCTGGCTGGAAAAGAATAACGTAGAACTTGAACAAATGGCGCCACGCATGAAGGCGTTGCGTCTGGTTGGCGTCCCTTACACCGACGATGAAATCGCCAAAGCGGGCGAAGATGTCAAAGGCAAGACCGAGCAAGATGCCCTGATTGCCTATTTGCAAGGCCTCGGCCTGGCGCTCAAATAAGGAGGCCGCATGGACATCAACACCCTGCGCATTGCCGTCACCCTGGTCAGTTTCGTGACTTTTGTGGGCATTATTTTCTGGGCCATGGATCGGCGCAAAAACCAGCAATTCACAGAGGCAGCCCAGTTGCCCCTGCATGACGACTGAGGACTGAACATGAGCGACTTCATCAGCAATTTCTGGTCGGTGTACATCACTGCCATCACCTTGGGCGGCATCGTGGCTTGCGCTGTCTTGTTATGGGCCACATCGCGCAAAAAAGTGGTCTCGGGTGCCGACAACACCACGGGGCACGTTTGGGACGAAGACTTGCGTGAAATGAACAACCCCTTGCCCCTGTGGTGGGTCGGACTGTTCGTGATGACCATCTTGTTTTCTTTCGGCTATCTCTACCTGTATCCGGGCTTGGGCTCGGCCACCGGCAGCTATGGCTGGACTTCGGCCGGGCAGTACAACGACGAGGTGGCCCAAGCCAATGCGGCCTTAAAGCCCTTGTATGCTGGATTCGATGCCCAAAACCCCGAGCCTTTGGCCAAAGACGCCAAAGCCATGGCCATCGGTGAGCGTTTATTCATGAACCACTGCGCCCAGTGCCATGGATCGGATGCCCGGGGCTCCAAGGGTTTTCCCAACCTGGCCGACGCCGATTGGCTGCATGGCGGCACACCGGACAAAATCAAGGAAACCCTGTTGCAAGGCCGCGTGGGCGTGATGCCCCCGATGGCCGCTGCGGTGGGCAGCCCGGATGATGTCAAAAATGTCGCCCACTATGTGCTGAGTCTCTCCAACAGTCCCCACGACAGTTTGCGTGCCTCACTGGGCAAGGCCAAATTTGGGGCGTGTGCGTCTTGCCACGGCATGGACGGCAAGGGTAATCAAGCCATCGGCGCGCCCAATTTGAGCGACAAGGTCTGGTTGCACGGTTGGGGTGAGGAGGCCATCGTCGCCATGATCAACAACGGCAAAACCAACCAGATGCCAGCGCAAAAAGACCGGCTCACTGACTCTCAAATCCATGTCCTGACCGCCTACGTCTGGGGTTTATCCAACAAGTAATTCCAGGTGGGGCCGAGATGTCGGACGAATTGAGTCGCAAGACCATACCCATTCAGCCGCTCACTGCTGATGGGGAGGTGGTCTCGCTGTATGCGGCCAGCAAGAAAATTTATCCCCGCACGGTTCAAGGCCTGTTCGCACGCTGGCGCTGGGTCTTTGTGGTGCTGACTCAACTGATCTTTTATGGCTTGCCGTGGTTGGAGTGGGGGCAGCGGCAAGCGGTATTGTTCGATTTGGGTTCGCGGCGCTTTTATATTTTTGGCCTGGTGCTCTACCCGCAGGACTTCATCTACCTGACCGGCTTATTGGTCATCTCGGCTTTGTCGCTGTTCCTATTTACCGCCGTTGCGGGGCGCTTGTGGTGCGGCTACGCCTGTCCGCAGACCGTTTACAGCGAACTCTTTATGTGGATCGAGCGTCAGATCGAAGGCGATCGCTCGGCCCGCATCCGACTCGACGACGCTGATTTTTCTTTGGAGAAACTGGTCAAGAAATGGTACAAGCACCTGCTCTGGATCGGTCTGTCCATCTGGACTGGCTTTACTTTTGTCGGTTATTTCACCCCGATACACGACTTGGGTCTGTCTTTCTTCACCACACAGATGGGGTCTTGGGAAATTTTCTGGGTCTTTTTCTATGGCTTTGCCACCTACGGCAACGCGGGCTTCATGCGCGAGCAGGTCTGCAAATACATGTGCCCTTACGCGCGGTTTCAGAGCGCCATGTTTGATCACGATACCTTGATCGTGACCTACGACCCACAGCGGGGAGAACCGCGTGGCCCGCGCGCACGCGGGGTCGACTCGAAAGCCTCGGGTTTGGGCGATTGTGTGGACTGCACCCTGTGCGTGCAAGTGTGCCCCACCGGCATCGACATCCGGCAGGGTTTGCAGTACGAGTGCATCGGTTGCGGCGCCTGCATCGACGTGTGCGATACCGTCATGGACAAGTTGTCGTATCCGCGTGGACTGATCCAATACACCACCCAAAACGCCGTGCTGAATCATTGGAACAAGCGACAAACCTGGCGTCGGGTGTTGCGCCCCAGGGTGCTGATTTATGGCGCCATTTTGGGGGCACTTTGCATCGGCTTGCTGATCAGCCTGAATTTGCGCCACACCCTCAAAGTCGATGTCATTCGAGATCGCGCTTCGCTGGCCCGCATCACCGAATACGGAACTATTGAGAACATCTACCGTTTTCAATTCATGAATGCCACCGAGTCCACCCAGCACTACCGCGTGACGGTGCAAGGTCTGGCGGGCTTGCAGGTTCGCGATCTGCCTGAGGTCGAAGTGGGCCCAGCCGAATCACGCTGGGTGGTGGTGCATGCCGATGTGCCTTACGGCGCGGC
>CAYMJT010000122.1:0-7282 GCA_964390775.1 uncultured Bordetella sp. | reverse complement strand
GCCTCACCCAAGGTTTGCCAGTAAACCATCAGCGGCAAATTGACGCACAGCTTCATGCGCGCCCCATTGCCATGCGCCCCAACCAGGACCACTTTACGACACATCTGGTCCAGGAAAGAACGGACTTCGGAGACCACCTGGGCATCACCGCCGACAAAGCCAATGAGCTTGCCCTCTTTGGCGGGCCCGATGCTGCCGCTGACCGGACATTCCAAGTAGCGTACACCCGCCTGGCGGGCGACTTTACCCATTTTTTCCTGAAACTCGGGAGCCACCGTGCTCGACTCGATCAGCACTGCCCTGGCTTGGCCCAACAGGCCTTGGGGTCCGCTGTACACCTGCTCGACAGCTGCCGCGTCGGTAAGCAAACTGACCACCACGTCACAATGGGCCGACAACTCGATGGGCTGCGCGGCCCGATGCGCACCCGCCGCAATCACCGCATCAGCGCGTGCCGGATTGCGGTTATAGACCCAGACCTCGTGACCCAGACCCAACATCCGTTGGGCCACGGCCTGACCCATTTTGCCCATGCCAGCGATGCCTACTTTCATCATTCAAACTCCTAGTCCACTGTGGCGCCTGACGCCTTGACCACCGTGGTCCAGCGTTCGATCTCGGCTTTGAAAAACTGTTGCGCTTCGGCGGGCGGGTTGGTCACCACCTCAAAACCCAGGCCATTGAAACGTTGCGTCATGTCGGGCGAATTCAGCCCTTTGGCGATGTCGGCGTGCAATTTACGCACGATCTCAGGCGGGGTACCCTTGGGGGCCGCCACCGCCTGCCAGGATGTGACATCAAAATCTTTCATGCCACTCTCGATGAGGGTGGGCACATCGGGCAACTGCGGCATGCGCTGGCGGGAAGTGACCCCCAGCGCTTTCATGCGGCCCGCCTTGATATAGGGCACCACGGTGCCAAAATTCTGAAACGAGGCCTCAATATTGCCCGCCATGATGTCGGTTTGTGCCGCAGCCCCGCCGCGATATGGAATATGCACTCCAAAGGTTTGGGTTTGCAACTTGAACATCTCGGCCGACAAGTGATCGCTCGAACCCGAACCCGAAGATCCGTAAGACACCTTGCCAGGGTTTTTCCGTGCGTAATCGATGAATTCCTTCAGATTGTTGGCCGGGAATTGCGGCGGCACGATCAGCACATTGGGCGTGCGCACGGCCACTGTGACGGCGTCAAAATCACGCATCACATCGTATTTGGGGTTTTTGTACAGGCCCATATTGATGGCGAAGGTACCGATGGAGCCCACCATCAGGGTGTAGCCGTCATTGGGCGATTTGGCCAGGGCCTCGGCGGCAATCGATCCGTTGGCCCCTGGTCGGTTTTCGACCACCGTGGTGTAGCCGGCTTCGTTGAGTTTCTGGGCCACTGCACGGGCCACGATGTCGCTGGTGCCCCCGGCCACAAAGGGCACCAAAATCTTGACCGGTTTGGCTGGATAGCTCTGGGCCAACGCACCCCAATGGGTCAGGCTCAGGGTCATGGCCAAACTGCTCAGCAACATTCGAATCATGGGCTTGTCTCCTCGGATGGATGGACGGATCTTATCGTCATGGTTTGCCGTCAGGGGGCGGGGATAACTCGGGTTTGCGCGCCAACCAAAAGACCAAAGAACCTGCGGTGGCCGCCATGGCCAACAGCGTAAAGCCCAGTCGGTAGTCCCCCGTCCAGTCGGCCAAAACACCCGCCACCATGGGCCCTGCCACCTGCCCAATGGCAATGATGGCCGCCGACAAGCCCATGATCATGCCGATGGCGTTGCGACCAAAATAATCGGCCCGGATGGCTTGCATCAAAGGCCCCCTGAGTCCCCAGGCCACACCATGAAACACCGCAAAACCGAGCAGCCAGGACAGCTCGGGGGCATAGGCCAGGAGCAACAAACCCAGCGCATGAGAACACATGCAGATGGCGGCGATTTTTCGTTGGGCGTAACGATCGCCCAACCAGGCCCCCAGCATCACCCCGACCAGCTGACCCAGGGTCATCAGCATGATGATGAAGCCCGCCTGTGAAACGCTGTAGCCCAGGCCTTCTTTCATGTGCGTGATGGCATGCACATTGACCGCAGTGACCACCACCAGGGCCAGACCGTGGCCGGCGGCCAAATACCAAAACGCCTGGGTACGCAGAGCTTGCCTGGCCGTGAATTCGCGCCGTTGTGGTTCGCTCAAGCGGGGGGCGCCATCGCTTCGATTCAGCGCCAAGGGGGGGCGGCTCTCGCCGTCGACTTGCAGACCCAAATCCTGCGGCCGCCTGACCATCACCCGGGCCAAAGGCAGACCCAGCAAGATGGCCACCAAACCCGAAGCCAGGGCCGCCGTGCGCCACCCCCAGGTCTGCATGACCCAGGCCACCAGGGGCACGGCCAAGCCGCCCAGGGCCAGGCCCGAGCTCATGATGGACAGCGCCCGTGCCCGTTGCCGCTCGAACCACTGCACCAGGGCAACGGACAAGGGAAAATAACCACAAAAGCTGGTGCCGATGGCCATCACCACGGCACAGGCATAAAAACCGCTCAGGGTATCGACTTGGCTCAAGCCACACAGACCCAAACCCATGATCACCACGCCAAACCGAATCATGACCGGACTGCCAAAGCGGTCCACCACCCAACCCAACACGGGACCGATGACCGCCGCCTCGACCGATTGCAAAGCCGCCGCCGCAGACAAGGCGGTTTTGCTCCAGCCCATTTCATCGCTGAGGATGGCGATGTAAAGACCAAAAGACTGCAAGACCAAGGCGGCCAGCAAGAACTGAATGCCGCAAGCGGCAGCGGTCATGCGCCAGCCATAAAAAATCGCCACGTCAGGTTTGCCCTCTAAGAAATAGCTGTACAGTGTCGCAAAGATTGGCGCATTGTGATGTGCCGTGTGCGACTAAATTCATCGGGAGACTTGTGCATGGAACTGTTTGACCTCAAAGACCAGGTGGCCATCGTCACCGGTTCGTCGCGCGGCATAGGCCGCGCCATCGCCCAACGCTTGGCCGAGCACGGGGCAAGGGTGGTGATCTCCTCGCGCAAGCTTGCGCCATGCCAGGAAGTGGCCGACGCCATCAACGCCCGCCACGGTGCGACTCGGGCCATAGCGGTCGCGGCCAATATCTCCTCCAAAACCGAACTCCAGCATCTGGTCGATGCCACCCGAGCCCAATGGGGACGCATTGACGTATTGGTCTGCAACGCCGCCTCCAACCCCTATTACGGCCCTATGGCTGGCATCAGCGACGAGCAGTTTCGCAAAATTTTGGACAACAACATCGTCTCCAACCACTGGTTGGTGGGCATGGTCGGCCCCGAGATGATCGCCCGACGCAGCGGCTCTATCATCATTGTCTCGTCCATCGGTGGCCTGCGGGGTTCGCCCATCATTGGCGCGTATTGCATCAGCAAGGCGGCCGATATGCAATTGGCGCGCAACTTGGCGGTCGAGTTCGGTCCGCACCAGGTCCGGGTCAACTGCATTGCCCCCGGACTGATCAAAACCGACTTCGCTCGTGCCCTGTGGGAGGACGACACCTTACTGGCCGAACGCAATGCCACCACCCCCTTGAGGCGAATTGGGGAACCGGATGAAATCGCCGGCGCAGCGGTGTTTTTGGCCTCTCCAGCCAGCACCTTCATGACCGGACAGACCCTGGTGATCGACGGCGGCGTCACCATTTAGGGCAGCCCTGCATCACTCTGGAGACTCGCGCACAAGGACTTTGGGTGGGTCCAGATTTCATTTTTTTATAAAAATCTGGCCCGCTTTGTCTACCCAATGGCCACTTGCCGCGTTAATGGGTCATGATTGGAGTGTTTTATCCATGAAAACTGATATCGCTGCTTCTATTGATCAAAGCCCTGAAGTCGAAAAACGCTTTCAGCCCCTGACCAATGAAATCATGCAAATCAAGGCCAGATTCAGCCGTCTGCGCGCTTTGATGAACCAAGAAAACGAGCAAAAACAACGTCCTGTGGCTCGTATTTACAGTGGTTCTCGAGCTGTCAAGGCCTGAAACCGTCTTTCTTTTTTCACAAAATGCACCAATACGGTGCAATTCAGAATCAACCCAGTTGCGCCAAGCGCTGATCTTGACGCCTGACCAAGCGGTCGATGTCGGCCAGATCGGCGGCACTGAGCTTAGGGCCTGGTTTTCGAACCGCCGCTGAGGCGATCACCCCCCGCTGCCAAAACAACTGCTTGCGCACGGCCAAGCCTATGCCAGACTGTTGCTCGTAGCGGGCCAGGGGCAAATAGGCATCAAACAAATCGTGCGCACGCTCAATATCCCCTTGGGCATGAGCCCGCACCACATCGACCATCATCTCGGGGTAGGCAAAGCCGGTCATCGCCCCATCGGCCCCACGGCTCAGTTCTTCGGGCAAAAACAAACCCCCGCCATTGCCGCAAAGCACCGAGACACGCGCCAACTCGGCGCTGTTCATGGCTGCTTGGAGAGCGCTCAATTTGGCCAAGCCGGGGCAGTCTTCATGTTTGAGCATCACGCATTGCGGCGAGCGCTTGAGTATGCGTTGAATGACCGCAGCCGACATCTGCACCCCCGTGGCGACGGGGTGATCTTGCAGGCACCACGGGGTGTCGGGCCCGAGGGTTTCATTGACCATATCGAAATAAGCCACGATCTGGTCATCGGTGCGAACACTGGCCGCAGGGGCCACCATGACCCCATCGGCCCCCAGTTCCATGACACTTTGCGTCAATTCTTTCATGGGCGCAAAACCCGGGGCCGAGGCCCCGACCACCACCGGCACCTGTCCTTTGACACGTCGCAATACCTGGCGCACAAAAACCCGGGACTCTTCGGCGGTCAATTTGGGTGCCTCGCCCATGATGCCCAGCACGGTCAGGCCGGTCACGCCACGCTCGAGCAAAAAATCGACCATGCGATCGGTGCTATCGAGGTCCAACTCGCCGTTGTCCTTGAACGGTGTGACGGTGATCAAATAGACGCCCTTGGCGTCTCGGTTAAATGAGCTCATGGCGACCCACCTTTTGAATAAAGCGTAAGGATACCCCGCCAAAGACCCATGAGTCACGCGGGGACTTTGCGCCAGCGCCGAGCTGCATTAGACTGAGCGATTGATCAATACGGACAGCCCCTCAAGGGACTGAGCCCAGCCACTTCGAAAGGAAATTCTGCCCATGAGCGCCTATAAATTACTCAGTGATCGGGTGCCCTTTGTCCCATTTCCGCAGCGCCCTGTGCTCAAAGCCCCCCCTGGCAAGCGCATGTTGGTGTGGGTGATCGTCAACGTCGAACACTGGTCCATCGAGCGCGCCATGCCGCGCACGGTGTTGCCACCGCCCATGGGTCAAAACCTGCTGCCCGATCTGGCCAATTGGTCTTGGCATGAGTACGGCATGCGCGCGGGCTTTTGGCGTCTGTTTGACGCCCTCAAGCAACGGGGCATCACCCCCACCCTGGCCACCAACGGCATCGTCTGCGAGTCTTATCCGCAGGTGGCCGAAGCGGCCTTGAAAGAAGGCTGGGAATTCATGGGACATGGCTGGATTCAGGGACCTTCCCACAAAGTGGACAACCAGGCCGAAGCCATCGCCAAGACCATGGATGCCATCCGCCGCTTCGCGGGCAAAGCCCCCAGGGGTTGGGAATGCCCGGGACTGACCGAAACCGATGAAACCATCGATTTGCTCAGCGCTGCCGGCGTCGACTATGTGGCCGACTGGGTCATCGACGATCAACCCACCTGGATCGAGGGGACACCACGCCCCATGCTGTCGGTGCCTTACACGGTGGAAATCAACGATATTCCCCTGATGGCCATCCAGCACCATCGCAGTGACGAGATGTACCACCGTGGCGTGTTGCAACTCGAACGCCTGTGGCAAGAAAGCAGCGTCAACCCCAAGGTGATGGCGATCAGCGTGCACCCCTACATCACGGGCGTGCCGCACCGAATTGCAGGCTTCGAGAAATTGCTGGACCATGTGCTGTCCAAGCCCGAGGTGGCGGTCATGCCTGGGGTTGATATTGCCGACTGGTACACGGCCCAAGTGCCGCCCAAGAAGGGTTGAGCAAGTACTTGTTCACCATGGTCGGTTGCGAACCTCGCCCATGGGAATTACTGGGTGGCTTTGGCCTGCTGAGCTTTGATTTCCTGGGCCAAGATCAGAGGGTACTGCACCTGAGCCCCCGCCAAAAAGAGGTCTACCGCATCGGCGGTGCGTTCCTCAAAAGTGGTGCCTGCGGGCTTGGCGCCAAAAATATGTTGTCGCACCGCCCAATAAAACATGCTGCCATGCAGGTTCCAGACCAGTTCGATCTCGCGCCCACTGACCGCTGGGGCGTCTTTCAGGACGCGGGCTGGCACAAAGGCGGCGCGAAACTCTTCGCACATGCCCAAGAGCAATTTTTTACGCACCACAGTCAGGTAGTTGCGGTTAAAGCCCATATCGGCCAATCCAGCGTACATATAAATGCGTATCCATTCGGGTCGATACGTGGCCTTGGCGTACAAAACGTAAAACTGGCGCAAGCGTTCACGCAAATCGAGGCTGCGATCGTGCAAGAGCTTTTCCCAGCTGGGGTCCCAACGGCGCATAAAGACCGAGTCAAACACCGCCTGGATGAGTTCTTGTTTGCTGGGGAAATAACGGTAGAGCAAGGGTTGCGAGACGCCGATGCGGCGTGTCAATTCGCGCGTTTGCACGCCGAACCCCGCTTCTGCAAAATACGCAATCGCCGCGTCAAGAATCTGTTGCCTGCGAGTGGCGGGGTCAAGTCGGACCCCAGTTTTCTTTGTTTGATTAGGATTCACGGTCAGGATTTTAAAACATGAAGCAGAAACAAAAGAAGGCCCTGATCATAGGGGGTTCCATGGCTGGACTGTTTGCCGGTAATCTGCTTCATCGGGCTGACTGGGAGGTGACAATTCTCGAAAAAGCAACGGTTCCTCTGGTCAGTCGGGGGACCGGGATCGCCACTCATCCCGGTCTGATGAAGGCTTTGCTCGCCGCCGGGGCCCAGTTTGACACCCAGACTTTGGGCGTGGACACCGACCGACGTTTTTTTAATACTCGCGAGGGTCAAATTCTGGCCGAAACGGTGGTTCCGCAGCAAATGACCACCTGGGCCCGTTTGCTCAATGTGCTGCTTCAGGCCTATCCGGCAGCTCAGTACCACTTGGGCCAAAACGTGACCCAGGTGTGGGACGGCGACGAACACGAACCCGCACGGGTGCAATTGGCCGATGGTCGCATCCTGCAAGCTGATCTGGTGGTGGCCGCCGATG
>CAYMJT010000121.1:0-7282 GCA_964390775.1 uncultured Bordetella sp. | reverse complement strand
GTCCAAGTTTGCCAAGTTGGTATCTGCCGACGAATTAGAGCGCTCGGCTCAGCAGCAATACAAGCAAATGCTGGAGCAAGCGGCCAGCAAAAACGCCCTGGGGCCAGCCCATCACCCGCAGGTGATCCGATTGCGCGAAATCGCCAACCGCATCATTCCCCACAGTTATGACTGGAACACCAGGGCGCGACAGTGGCAATGGGAGGTCAACCTGATCGGCTCGCAGCAGATCAATGCCTTTTGTATGCCGGGAGGGAAGATCGCCTTTTTTGTCGGTATTTTGAAACAACTGGAACTGAGTGATGACGAAGTGGCCATGGTCATGGGCCATGAAGTGGCCCATGCCTTGCGCGAGCATGCCCGCGAACGCATGGGCAAAAGCGCAGCCACCCAGGGTTTGTCGCGCTTGGGCGGGGCGATTGTGGCAGGGGTGTTTGGCATCAATCCACAAATCACGGATATGGTGGCGCGCGAAGGGGCCAATTTGTTGACCTTGAAGTTCAGCCGGGAGGACGAAACCGAAGCCGACTTGGTCGGCATGGAATTGGCTGCCCGGGCGGGCTACAACCCCCAAGCTGGGGTCAGTTTGTGGCAAAAAATGAGTGCCGCCAACAAGAACGCACCGCCGCAGTGGATGAGCACACACCCCTCGGGCGAGACCCGCATCAAGGAGATCGAGGCGAATCTTCCCAAGGTGTTGCCTCTGTATGAGCGCGCTCGCTGAGCAAACGGACCAATCGGTCCTTTTGCACCTTGCCCAAGGCGGTTTTGGGCAAGGCCTGCAGGCGCACCCAACGCCTCGGGTGCTTGTAGCGTGCCAACACTGACTGAACGGACTCCAAAAGTTGCTCATCGCTGGCCCAGTGGCCTGGGCGCAAGACAACCACAGCGACCACTTGTTCGCCCCAACGCGGATCGGGCAAGCCGACCACCGCGCACTCCAGCACCGCCGGGTGGCGCGCCAACAGGTTTTCGATTTCAGCCGGGTAGATATTCTCGCCGCCCGAGATGATCATGTCTTTCGCGCGCCCCACGATGCGCCAACTTTGATCGGGGCCGATTCGAGCCAAGTCGCCGGTATGAAACCAGCCGTCGGCATCGAGCGCCGCTTGCTGGGGCCAGTAATGGCGAACGATGGCCGGGCCGCGCAAGCAGACTTCGCCGACACCATCGTTGGGGCCAGCCGGTAGATCAAGGCGCGCCTCGATCCCCAAGGCTGGCCAACCGCAGGAGCCCAGGTGACTGCGGGCATGCTCAGGACCCAAAGCGATCGAAAACGGTCCTGTTTCGGTGGCTCCATAAACGTTGCAGACACTCACGCCGCGCTGCAACCAGGCCAAGACCAATTCGTCGGGCAAGACACTGGAGCCGGCCCACAAGGCACGCAAATGCGGCCAAGAGGCGCCATGGAAGCGCGGATGTTCGATCATGGCCTTCATGACCGCAGGCACCATCAGCGTGAGGCTGATGTGATGGGCCAGCAGGTCATCAAACACCCGATCAGGCTCGAACTTGGGGTGCAAGATCAAACTGGCCCCCGCCAACAAGGCGGGCAAGGTCTGGATGCAAAGACCCCCGACATGAAACAGGGGCAAGAGCGTCAGGACCCGATCGTTGTCTGTCATGCCCTGCGCCAGTGCAGCGGCCCGGGCATTGGCCAACAGATTACTCTGGGTGTGTACGGCACCCTTGGGGCGACCAGTGGTGCCCGAGGTGTAGACCAACAACACGGGCAGATCGTTGGAGGAATGGTCCGGGGTAGGAATCGTGGTCGGGGCATCGTCTGCGTCGTGTCCCGAACGGGTCAGCTCAGACAAGGCACGGCATGGCAGCGGACTGGACTGAACCAAAACCTGAGCCTGTGACCACCAAGCCTCATCGGCCAACAGACACACAGGCTGACAGTCGTCGATGACTTGAGCCCATTCGGTGGGAGCCAAGCGAAAATTCAGCGGCACCCAAATGGCCCCCAGGTCGGCCAAAGCGAACAAGGCGGCCAATTGCAATGGATGGCCCAGGCTGAGGGCAGCCACCCTGTCACCAGACCGCACCCCCCACGCCTGCAATTGGGCACGTGATCGCACGATCAGCCGCGCGAACTCGGCATAAGTCCAATTCTGGCCCTGGAAGGAGCAGGCCAGACGGTTGGGGTCACGGCCCACCCGGTCCATGAAAGCCTGGCATAAGCTTGACTGAGGCACAATGGGTGTGAAAGAGCGCATCAGCTTGAAGCATAGCCCAGGTGGGAGTCCGGGTGTTGGAGCATAGACATGGATTCTTTACTGATCATTGAAGACGATCAAAGGTTGGCCGGCATGGTCAGTGAATATTTGTCGCAATCGGGATTTGCGGTCAACCACGCCGCCACGGCCAATGAAGGATTGACCCGACTGCACCACGCAGCGGGTCCGGACCTGGTCATTCTGGATGTGATGTTGCCCGACTCCGATGGTCTTGAGGTGTGTCGTCGCATACGGGCCATGGAAGGTTCGAAAGGACACACCCCGATTTTGATGTTAACCGCCAAGGGCGACCCCATGGACCGCATTGTGGGACTGGAAATCGGCGCCGATGACTATGTGGCCAAGCCCTTTGAACCGCGCGAATTATTGGCCCGGGTGCGCGCCATATTGCGCCGCCAAGCCTTGTTGGCCCAAAGCGTCACACCCGTCTCTGAACCCTTGCGGTTTGGTTCTTTGGAGATTGATCGAGACAGTCGCGTGGTGCGAGTCGCTGGCCGCCTGGCTGATTTGACCTCGTATCAGTTTGACTTGTTGTTGGCGCTGGCCGAGCGTGCTGGGCGGGTGATGTCACGCGAGCAGATCGTGGAGGTGGTGCGCGGGCGGGAAATGGAAGCCTACGACCGTTCGATAGACGTCCACATTGGCCGCATCCGTGCGATGATCGAGCACGATGTCAAATCACCGAAACGGATCTTGACAGTGCGTGGTGTGGGCTACGTGTTCTCTCGGGTTCAGGACTGATATCCATGCCGAGCCTGACGCAACGGGTTCACTTTCGCCTTTGGCTGAAAATCTGGTTGTCGGTCTTGCTGGTGGTCTTTGCCACCACGTTGCTGGCTTCTCTGGGTTCGCGTTTTTTAGGCGAGCCCCCCATTCGGGAGGTGGTGGCGCGCAATCCCATGGGCGCTGTGGTGGCGCATGGCCGTGCCCTGTTTCAGCCGCCCGATGGCTTGCCTGAAGGTAAGCGCCAACCGAGCCCAGGGATGGAAAACATGACTTTGGGGCTGTACGGCCCCGGGCCTGAATTTTTGCTGACCATGGAAGATGGGGAGTGGCTGCATGTACACATCCCAAGACCGCCACGCACATTCTGGTCTTTACCCAACGGCTTGTTATGGACATTGTTGCTGACCGCTGTGGCCGTGGCCCTGGGCAGTTACCCGATTATTCGACAGTTGACCTGGCGACTCGAGAATCTGGAACGGGGGGTGACGCGCTGGGGCGAGGGAGATTTGTCGGTGCGCATGCCCGCTCAAGGGCAGGATGAAGTGGCCTCTTTGGCCCAGCGATTCAATCAGGCAGCCGAAAAGATGCAGGGCCTGGTGCTGGCCCACAAAAATTTGTTGGCCCATGCCTCGCATGAGTTTCGCACCCCCTTGACTCGTATGCGGATGGCGCTGGAGTTGAACTCGGCGTCGACCGACCCTGATTTGCGTCGTGAGATGTTGCGCGACTTGGCAGAGCTAGACCAATTGGTCGAGGAAGTCTTGCTGGCCAGCCGGTTGGACCAGGTATCGACTGAACCGGCGATGGGCATGGAGGAAGTCGATTTGGCGGGACTAGCGAGCGAAGAGTGCAGCCGCTGCGAGGTGGAACTGGACTTGCAAAACGCCTTGCAACTCAAGGTGCGGGGCGTGGATCGCTTGCTGCGACGCATGTTGCGCAATTTATTGGAGAACGCATTGCGCCATGGCAGCCCAGCCAACGATGTGACGATGCGACTGCGAACCCTGAACGGGGAGCGTCTGCGCATTGAGGTATTGGACCGTGGACCAGGCATACCCAGCGAACTAGAAGAAAAAATCTTTGAACCCTTTTATCGTGTGCCAGGACGCAGCGAGTGGCAAGGTGGCACCGGATTGGGCTTGACCTTGGTGCGCTCTATCGCCAGGCACCACAGCGGTCAAGTGCATTGCGCAGCCAGACCTGGCGGTGGGGCCTGTTTTGTGGTCGAACTGCCCCTCTCCACCTGAGCCATAAAAAAAGCCAAATACCACTGTCGATGTGCGCAAGCAACGATTGTGATGTAGCGCGATCCTCAGTCATACGTAAGCTGCCTGGAGCAGGCACAATGGCTGCATGAATTCCTGGATCGACGAACTGGGGCTAAAAGCCCCCATATGGCAATCTCCAATGGCGGGTGTGCAACACCATGCACTGGCTGTGGCAGTGAGTAAAGCGGGTGGCTTGGGTGCTTTGCCAGCAGCGATGCTGACCACGGAGGTGCTGCGCGAGCAGATGGCGGCGCTACGGGAGCAAACTGACCGGCCATTTCAGGTGAATTTTTTCTGTCACACCCCCGCTGCCCCACAAGTTCAAGCGTTGGCGCGCTGGGCCGAGGCCTTGCGGCCTTTTTACCGTGAATTGGGCCTTAATGACGCCGAGGTGCCCGAAGGTCCGGGACGCACCCCCTTTAGCGCCGAATGGGTCGATGTGTTGGCCACAGCACCACCCGCGGTTGTGAGCTTTCATTTTGGTCTTCCAGCGCCAGAATTGCTGGATCAGGTCAAGGCGCTGGGATGCAAGGTCGTGTCCTCGGCCACCACAGTGCCAGAAGCCGTCTGGCTGGAACAACATGGGGCCGATGCCGTGATCGCCCAAGGTTTGGAAGCGGGCGGACATCGGGGCATGTTTCTGAGCGATGACTTGAATGGACAACAGGGCTTGATGACCTTGCTACCGCAAGTGGTCGCGGCGATTAATTTGCCCGTCATTGCCGCTGGCGGTATCGCCACTGCGGCCGGCGTGCGGGCGGCCAAGTCCTTGGGGGCGGCAGCGGTTCAGGTCGGCACCGCATTCATGTTGGCCCCCGAGGCCACCACCTCGGGCGTACATCGCGATGTGTTGCGCCGGGCACAAGGGCACGACACGGCTTTGACCCGATTGTTCACGGGCCGCCCCGCCAGAGGGGTGCGCAATCGGCTGATGCAGGCCTTGGGCCCCATGAGCGATCTGGCGCCTGAATTTCCATTGGCCACGGCAGCCATCACCCCATTGCGGGCGGCCGCCGAGGCCCAGGGCAGACCCGACTTCAGCCCGCTGTGGGCGGGTCAACATGTGGCTGCTGTGCGCGAAAAGCCGGCTGCCGAATTGGTGGCCGAATTGGCCCGGGCCTGGCACGCCTCGGGGGCGTGATGGCAAAAGAAAAAACCCTGTTCTCGTGCACCGAGTGCGGTGACAGCAGCCCCAAATGGCTGGGCAAGTGCCCTGGCTGTGGGGCCTGGAACACGTTGATCGAGTCCAGCCCACCCTCAGGGGGGCAGAATCGCTACAGCCAACGGGTGTCGCTGGCACCGGCCTCGTCGGTGGCCACCTTGGCCGACATCGAAGCCCAGGACGTGGCCCGTACCCCCACCGGACAAGAAGAGCTGGATCGGGTCTTGGGCGGGGGCTTGGTCGCTGGCGGCGTGGTGCTGATCGGCGGCGACCCCGGCATCGGCAAGTCGACCCTGTTGTTGCAAGCCATGGACGGCTTGCAACGCGGCGGTCTGGCCACACTGTATGTCACGGGTGAAGAATCGGGCGCCCAGGTCGCATTGCGCTCACGTCGCCTGGGACTGGATCAAAGCCAGGTGCAGGTATTGGCCGAAACACAGCTGGAAAAAATTCTGGCCACCGTTGAACTGCTGAAACCAGCGGTGGTGGTCATAGACTCGATTCAAACCGTGTATTCCGACGCCCTCAGCAGTGCCCCAGGCTCGGTGGCGCAGGTGCGCGAATGCGCGGCGCACTTGACGCGACTAGCCAAAACGCGGGATGTGGCCACGGTGCTGGTGGGCCATGTGACCAAAGAAGGGGCACTGGCGGGCCCACGCGTGCTCGAACACATGGTCGACACGGTCTTGTATTTTGAGGGCGACACCCACTCCAGCTACCGCTTGGTGCGGGCGATCAAAAATCGCTTTGGAGCGGTCAACGAAATCGGCGTTTTTGCCATGACCGAGAAAGGCCTGCGTGGGGTCAGCAACCCGAGTGCGATTTTTTTGAGTCAACACACCCAACCCGTGCCGGGCAGTTGCGTGTTGGTGACTCTGGAAGGGACACGCCCCATGCTGGTCGAAATTCAGGCGCTGGTCGACAGTGGTGGCCCCAGTCCACGCCGACTGAGTGTCGGACTGGACCGTGATCGTCTGGCCATGCTGCTGGCGGTGCTGCACCGGCACGCTGGTGTGGCCTGCATGGACCAGGATGTGTTTGTCAATGCGGTGGGCGGGGTGCGCATCGGCGAACCCGCAGCCGATTTGGCGGTGCTGATGGCGATTCAGAGCAGTTTGCGCGCCAAGCCCCTGCCGCGTGGCTTTCTGGCCTTTGGCGAAGTGGGTCTGGCAGGAGAGGTACGCCCTGCGCCCCGGGGCCAGGAGCGGCTGCGCGAAGCCGCCAAGTTGGGCTTTACCGAGGCACTGATACCGCGCGCCAATGCCCCCAAAAAACCCATCGAGGGCTTGCGGGTGCATGCGATCGAGCGCATCGATGAGGCTTTGGAGGTGTTGCGGCAGTGGGGTTAGTGCGCGCATCAAACAGGGCGTATCAGCTCCCACTGTGCCAAGCGGCCAGCGCGAAATTCGCAGCGCACGAACGAGTCGGTGCCGTCCTTCCAGACATAGATTTCGGGCTGGGTGTCTTTTTCGCTCTCGAGCTGGCCCAGACTGCGAGTCAGGGCGATGACGTGCATCAGTGTCACATTGGGCTTGAGCTTGGCATTGAGCATGACGGCACTGTCGACAAAGCCGATGGGGCGGTTGGCGGCCCGCTTGAGCAAGGTGACCAAGCGATAAAAATTGAGCAATACCCACATCACCCCGCCGGTGAAGACAAACAACACGCCAGGCCAGCCAAAGGCGTGATAAGCCCAGCCCATCAGGAACAAGGCAAAAAGAGGGACCAGCAGGGTGCGCCAATTCATGGCGCGCATTGTAGGTTAAGCCTTTGGCCCTACAATGGCAAACCGTAGAAAGGAAAGTTGATATGAGTGCTATTGCCCCTTCGATGGCCGATCGCGACGGCAAAATCTGGATGGATGGCCAGTTGGTCGATTGGCG
>CAYMJT010000120.1:0-7373 GCA_964390775.1 uncultured Bordetella sp. | reverse complement strand
TGGCCAGCTGCGGCATCTTCAGGCCGTGTTCGGTCAATACCGCCTTGATCGCGGCCGCAATGGCGGTGGGTTCCCAGGCCACATCGGCCAAGGTGCGCGCCAGTGCGGCTACGGCGGGCCGAACGGCGTCGGTCAGGTGTTGCCTTAATTCGTCGGCGCTAGGCTCAACATCGCCGTAGTGGCGCTTGATCCAGTCGGCCAGCACCAGCAGCGTGTCGCAGCGGTCTTTGTAGAGCGCGCACAGGGCTTCTAGGCGTGCATCGCTTTGCACCCCCAGACGGCTCAGGTGCGGGGTGACGACGCGCGCCAGCTCGGCAGGGTCCATCGCCTTGAGGTGCTGGGCATTGACCCAGCGCAGTTTGGCTTCGTCGAACTGGGCCGCGCTCTTGCCCAAATGGTCCAGATCGAACCACTGCAGGAATTGTTCGCGGCTAAAGATCTCGTCGTCGCCGTGGCTCCAACCCAAACGCGCCAAATAATTGACCATGGCGTCGGGCAAATAGCCCTCGTCGCGGTACTGCGTCACGGCTTTGGCGCCATTGCGCTTGCTCATTTTTTCGCCCTGCTCATTGAGCACGGTGGGCAAATGGGCATACACCGGCGGGGTTTGCCCCAGGGCCAAAAAGATGTTGATCTGGCGCGGGGTGTTGTTGACGTGGTCATCGCCCCGTATGACGTGGGTGATGCGCATGTCCACATCATCGACCACCACGCAAAAGTTATAGGTCGGTGTCCCGTCGGGGCGGGCGATGACCAGGTCATCGAGTTCGGCATTGGCGATCTCGATGCGGCCCTTGACCTTGTCGTCCCAGGCCACCAAGCCATCGGTCGGGTTCTTGAAGCGCCAGACGGGCTGCACGCCAGCGGGTACCGGCGGCAGGGTCTTGCCTGGCTCGGGTCGCCAGGTGCCGTCGTAGCGGGGTTTTTGCTTGTGCGCCAACTGGCGCTCGCGCAGGGCATCGAGTTCGGCCACGCTCATATAGCAGGGGTAGACGTGTCCAGCGTCTCGCAACTGGGCCAAGACCTGTTTGTAGCGGTCCATGCGTTGCATTTGGTAGAAGGGACCTTCATCGGGGCTCAGGCCCAGCCACTGCATGCCCTCCAAAATGACATCGACTGCCGCTTGGCTGCTGCGCTCGAGGTCGGTGTCTTCGATGCGCAAGATGAAGGTGCCCGAGGTCGAGCGGGCAAAGGCCCAAGGGTAGAGGGCCGAGCGGATATTGCCCAGATGAATGAAACCAGTGGGCGAAGGGGCAAATCGGGTGCGGGTGGTCATGGATGGAAAAAAGTTCAGACGCTCAGGGACAAACCGCGATCGATATCGGCCCGGATGTCGTCCAGATGCTCGAGACCGACCGAGATCCGAATCAGGTTTTGTTTGATGCCCGCCGCCTGTCGTTGGGCTTCGCTGAGTTTGCCGTGCGAGGTACTGGCCGGATGGGCCAGCAGCGTTTTGGTATCGCCCAAATTGGTCGACAAGGACATGACGCGCAAATGATCGAGCACTTGGAAGGCCCGCGCGCGGCCCTGCTCGGCATGGCTCACTTTGACCTCGAAAGACAGCACCGCACCGCCCAAGCCAGACATTTGGCGCATGGCCAGCTCGTGCTGCGGATGGCTGCTCAGGCCAGGGTAGTGAACCGCTTGCACCGCTGGGTGTGCTTGCAACCAATGCGCCAGCTCTAGCGCGTTGGCGCTTTGGGCGCGCATGCGGATGTCCAGCGTCTCTAGACCTTTGAGCACCACCCAGGCATTGAATGGCGACAGCACCATGCCGGCGTTTTTGATGACGGGCAACAGTTTTTCATTGACCAAGGCTTGGGTGGTGCACAAAGCACCCGCCATCACCCTGCCCTGCCCGTCCAGAAATTTGGTGCCCGAATGCATGATGATGTCAGCCCCCCACTCGATGGGGCGTTGCAAGGCTGGGCTGGCAAAACAGTTGTCGACCGCGAGCCAGGCACCGGCCTGGTGAGCGATATCGGCCAGTGCGGCCATATCGCATACCTCGGTCAGCGGGTTGGTCGGGGTTTCGGCGAACAGCAGTCGGGTGTGGGGGTTAACGGCAGCGCGCCAGGCGTCGATATCGGTCTGCGGCACGATGCTGGTTTGAACGCCGAAGCGGGCAAACTCGGCGCCGATCAGCTTCAGGGTCGATCCGAACATCGATTGCGAGATGATGACGTGGTCGCCTGCCTTGAGCAGTGCAAAGCACATCAGCATGACCGCCGACATGCCGCTGCTGGTGGCCAAGCAGGCCTCAGTACCCTCCATGGCCGCCAAGCGCAGCTCCATGCTGGTGACGGTCGGGTTGCCGGTGCGACCATAGGTGTAGCCCTCTTCTTCGCTGGCAAAACGGCGCGCCGAAGTTTCGGCGTCCGGTTGCACAAAACCACTGCTCAGGTACAGCGCTTCCGAGTTCTCGCCATAGGGGCTGCGCGGCACGGCCGCACGGACAGCCTGGGTGTCGCGATGCAGTGGTGGGGTTTGCTTGGGATCGGTCATAAGCATCAAGAAGCGTTGGGCAGGGCCAGGCGCGAGGCGTCGGCGCTGTCGTCTGGGGTCTGCACCCGCTGCTCGTTCAAGCGCAAGATGTCTTGCATCGTCACGTCGCCGGTGATGTAGGTGCCGTCAAAACAAGAGGCGTCAAAACCATTGAGCGCCTGCGAGCCTGGCCGGGCGGCGGAGCGCACCGCCTGCTTCATGGCGTCGACGTCTTGATAAATCAGCGCGTCGGCACCAATGAGTTGTCGAACCTCTTCGATGCTGCGGTTATAGGCCACCAGTTCACTCGAAGTCGGCATGTCGATGCCATACACATTGGGAAAACGCACGGGCGGTGCAGCGCTGGCCATGTACACCTTGCGGGCCCCAGCGTCGCGCGCCATTTGAACGATTTCACGGCTGGTGGTGCCGCGCACGATCGAATCGTCTACCAATAGCACATTGCGGCCCTTGAACTCGCTGGCAATGACGTTGAGTTTTTGGCGCACCGATTTTTTGCGCACGCCTTGACCTGGCATGATGAAGGTGCGACCAACGTAGCGGTTTTTGACGAAACCCTCGCGGTAGGGCAGCCCCAGCAGATGCGCCAATTGAGTCGCGCTGGGGCGACTCGATTCAGGGATGGGAATGACGACGTCGATATCGGTCGGGGGAACCACCGAGATCACTCGTTTGGCCAAAGTCTGCCCCAGATTCAGCCGGGCTTGATAGACCGAGATGCCATCCAGGGTTGAGTCAGGACGGGCCAAATAGACGAACTCGAAAATGCAAGGGTTGAGGCTGGGGGAATCGGCGCAAATGCGGGCATGGAAACGCCCTTGCAAATCGACAAAGACTGCCTCGCCGGGCGCGACATCGCGCTCGAACGCGTGGCCCGTACCCTCCAAGGCGACCGATTCGCTGGCCACCATCAGGGTCCCGTCACCGCCTCGGCCAAAGCACAGTGGCCGTATGCCATGCGGGTCGCGAAAGGCCAGCAAACCCTGGCCAGCAATCAGGGCAACCACCGAAAAAGAGCCGCGCACGCGGCGGTACACGCCCGAGACCGCCTGGAACACCTGATCCGGATTGAGGTTTTGCCCGCCCGAGGCCAACGCCAGCTCATGGGCCAGCACATTGAGCAAGACCTCTGAATCGCTCTCGGTGTTGATGTGGCGATGATCGACTGAACTCATCTCGGCCTTGAGGGCATGCGCATTGGTTAAGTTGCCGTTGTGCACCAGTACGATGCCAAAGGGGGCATTGACATAAAAGGGCTGGGCCTCTTCCTCGCTATCGGCGTTGCCCGCCGTGGGGTAACGCACCTGCCCCAAGCCGATGTCACCCGGCAAGGCGCGCATATTGCGCGTGCGAAACACATCGCGCACCATGCCTTTGGCCTTGTGCATGAAGAATTTATGCCCCAATTGCGTGGCAATGCCCGCCGCATCTTGTCCTCGATGCTGCAACAGCAACAAGGCATCGTAGATCAGCTGGTTCACGGGTGCGTTGCTGACAACGCCGACAATTCCACACATTTCAGTTCAGGTACTTTCCAAATTCGGTCGGCAACAAGGGACGCAGGGCTAGCAAGGTTTGGTTTAACCAGTTCGCCACCGCTGAATTTTGCCAGTGCTCGTGACCACGCCAATCGCTTAAGTTGACCACAACAGTCAGGGTCAGCAAGAGCAACAATCCGCGCAGGGCACCAAACAACGCCCCCAAGACACGATCCAGGGGCCCCAAACCCGCCACAGAAGCCAATTTTTTGAGCAAGTTGGCCAATATCGCACTGGCCACCAAAACCAGCACAAACACCAGCACAAAACCCGCCAATTGGCGCAGCGCATCGTTGCTCTCGTTCAAGGGCAACCACTGCCCGGCCTGCGACGCATAACGCTGTCCAAGCCAAAAACTCAGGACCCAGCCAGCCAGAGAGAGGACCTCGCGAACCAGGCCACGCCACAAGCCCCAAATGGCCGAGGCACCCCCGATGACCAACAACATCCAGTCCAGGGTGGTCATGCGGCGTTCACGCTCAGTAACTCAGGATGATGGCCTGCATCTGCAGCGCTTTGGCTTTTTCGGCGGCGCTCTCGGCCTCGGACTTCGAGCCAAAGGGGCCCAGTCGTACGCGGGTGCGCTTGCCGTCTTTGGCTTCCACCACCTGGGTGTAGGTTTTCAGGCCCGCTTTTTCGAGTTTGCTGCGGGTTTCACGAACTTTGGCGTCTTCCAGAAAAGCCCCGACCTGAACCACATAGCGTGGCTCAGCGGTGGCAGCTTTGGCTGCATTTGGGGGCACTTCGGAGGCAGGCTCTTTGGCGGGCTCTTTGGCAGGCTCTGCTTGGGGTACAGAGGCGTTGACCAACTCTTCCTTGTCGCCCAAACCGTGTTTGCCTTCAGCGTCCGATGCTGCGGCGGGGCTGGGCTGGCCCGAGCTGGGGGCCAGCGGTGCGGGCGGTGTCTCGGGCGAGGTTTTGGTCTTGGAGGGAATGTCTATCGCCAAATCGACCGACACGGGTCGGGGCTGGGTGTCAAAGACCAACGGGAAACCCGCAACCGCCAGCACCACCAGGACCGCCGCCCCCATCAGGCGTTGGCGCGCCTTGCGGCGCAGTTGATCAATGGTTCGGGTGTCGGCGCCAGAAGCGCTTTCTTCGGGGCCGGTTTGGACGCCGGGTCGGAATTTGAAAAAAGCCATGGCTGTGATTAGTTCAGATGCGGTGCGTCGAGGCGGGGCAAGCCGTTTTGCAAGACCCCACCCACAGTCAGAAATGAGCCGAACACCACGATTCTATCAGTCGGGTTGGCCCGTGCGACCGCTGCCGCCAAGGCCGAGGCGGGGTCAGGGTAGTGATCGGCCTCGCTGTGGGTCAAGCGAGCCGGGGTTTGCGCCCAAAGCCCAGCCAATTGCGCCGCCGTGCAAGCCCTGGGGGTGGGCAGATCACAAAAATACCAGGCGTCGGCCAAAGGGGCCATGCGGGCCAAAATGGCCGCAATGTCTTTGTCGGCCATGGCCCCAAACACCAGATGGGTGCGGGGGAAAAAACCCATCGCATCCAGGTTCTGGAACAAAACGGCGGCCGCGTGCGGGTTATGAGCCACATCCAGCACCAGCGCGGGCTGGCCGGGCAGCATCTGGAATCGGCCTGGTAAATCAACCAGGGCCAGGCCATTGCGCACCGCCTGCGCCGTCACGGGCAAGCGCGGGTGCAAAGCCTCTAGGGCGGCCAGCACCCCGGCAGCATTGACCAGTTGGTTGGCCCCGCGCAAGGCCGGGTAGGCCAGACCACTGTAGCGTTTGTGGCGACCTTGCCAGCCCCATTGCTGAGAGTCTCCTTGGGCCGCAAAGTCGACGCCAGCGCGACGCAAATCGGCACCCAGCGTTTGGGCCTGCGCCAGCACGGAAGCAGGAGGCAAGGGGTCGCTCACGATCACCGGTCGCTGGGGCCGCATGATGCCGGCTTTTTCGCGTCCGATGGACTCGCGATCAGGCCCCAGAAAATCCATGTGATCAAGGTCGATCGAGGTGATGATCGACACGTCCGGGTCGATCACATTGACCGCATCGAGTCGCCCACCCAAACCCACCTCCAAAATCGCCACATCGACACCGCTGGCGGCGATGCACGACAAGATCGCCAAAGTAGTGAATTCGAAATAAGTCAGACTGACCTGGCCTCGGGCGGCCTCGACCCGCTCGAAATGCGGCACCAAGGTCTCTTCGCTGACCGATTCGCAGCGCAGCCGGCAACGCTCGGTGAAATGGACCAGGTGCGGCGAGGTATAAAGCCCCGTGGCATAGCCGGCCTGACTCAGAATGGCTTCGAGCATGGCGCAGGTCGAGCCCTTGCCGTTGGTGCCGGCCACGGTCAGGATGGGCATATCCATCTTCAGGCCCATGTGTTGAGCCACTTGTTGCACCCGTTCCAGGCCCATGTCGATACCCACCGGATGCAGGCGCTCACAATGCGTCAACCAATCATTGAAATCCATGTCTGGTATTGTGGCCCATGATATTTGGGGCATGATAGAGGGATGAAAAAAATTCAGGTTTTTGGCATCCCCAATTGTTCAAGTGTCAAGAAGGCGCGTCTGTGGCTTGACGAGCAAGGTGTGGCCTACGATTTTCATGATTTCAAAAAAGAAGGCCTGTCCGAAGCTGACCTGGACAGCTGGCTGCGAAGGGTCGATTGGACGGTGTTGCTGAACCGCAAAGGCACCACTTGGCGTGGGCTGTCCGAAAAAGAGCACAATAGAGTCATTGATCAAGCCAGTGCCCGGTCTGCTTTACTGACCTGGCCCAGCTTGGTCAAACGTCCGGTGCTGGTGGCCGGCCAGCAGGTCATTGTGGGCGTCAACCCCGAGGCCTGGTCTGGCGTTATCTAGGTGTCTTGCGACAAAAGGAAACTTCATGAAATCATCCACATTCAAACACGCCCTTTGGGGCACCCTGGCCATGGCCTGCCTCAGCGGTGTGCAGGCTCAAGAAGTGGGACGCGTCATTTCGAGCACCCCCATGTACCAACAAGTCGCGGTCCCGCGCCAAGTCTGCAGCAACCAACAGGTGGTGCAGCAGCCCAACAAGTCGGGGGCAGGTGCCCTGATGGGCGCCATCGCCGGCGGTGCCGTCGGTAATTCGTTGGGCAAGGGTTCGGGCAATGCAGCCGCGACCGCCCTCGGCATTTTTGGCGGTGCCGTGTTGGGCGAGAAAATCGAGGGCTCACCCTCCCCCGAAGTGCGCAATGTGCAAACCTGCACCAACCAGTTGTTCTACGAAAACCGCACCACGGGCTACAACGTGGTCTACGAGTTCAATGGCAAGCAATACACCGTGGTCATGCCCTCTGACCCCGGCCCGACCGTGCGTTTGCAAGTCACCCCGATGC
>CAYMJT010000119.1:0-7408 GCA_964390775.1 uncultured Bordetella sp. | reverse complement strand
CAGATTCAGACGGCGCGTTTCATCAACCCGGCGGGCCTGCAATCGATCGGTCAAAACCTGATGCGTGAGACCTCGGCCAGTGGCCCGCCGACCGTGGGCCAACCTGGCTTGTTGGGTGCAGGAAAGCTCGAGCAAGGCACCTTGGAAGCTTCCAACGTCAATGTGGTCGAAGAAATGGTCAACATGATCGAAACCCAACGCGCCTATGAGATCAACTCCAAAGCGATCTCGTCGGTGGACGGCATGTTGCGCTTCCTGAACAACAACCTCTGATGGATAGACCATGTTGAACCCCAAGTGGTCCCTTACTTTGAGCATGGCATTGTTGGTGGGTTGCGCCAACTCGCCGCCCAAGCCATTGCAATATTCGCCTGGATTCACGCCTGTGGTTCCCGTCACTCGAACGACCCCCGATCTGTCCACCGGCGCCATCTACAACGGGCGCCAGAGCGACAACTGGTTTGGTGGCTTGCGCAGCTACCAGGTGGGCGACACCATCACCGTCATTCTTTACGATGAAATGCAGGCGGGTCGCAGCCAAAGCACCAACGTTTCACGTAAAACCAAAAACGACTTTAAATCGGATGCGCGCATTGGTCAGCAGATCGGCAAGTTGAATTTTGAGGGTGAAAGCACCTCGGATGGATCTGGCGACACCAAGCAGGGCGCCAGCTTGGAGGGTGAAGTCACCGTCACGGTGGTCGAGGTCTTCCCCAACGGCAATCTGTTTGTGCGCGGCGAAAAACAATTGGCCTTGACCGGCAGCGCCGAGACCATCCAGGTGAGTGGGATCGTGCGCCCCGAGGACATCGGTCGCAATAACAAGGTGTATTCCCGTCGCATGGCCAATGCGCTGATTTCATACACCGGAACAGGTGAGGTTTCCAACGCCGGCAAAGTCGGTTGGGGAACCAATTTGTTGATGAAACTCTGGCCTTTCTGATCATGAATTACAAACGCCTCTTTGTTTGCTTGGGTCTGAGCCTGACGGCCTTGATTTCGACCCCGAGTTGGGCCGATCGGATCAAGGATCTGGCCACAGTGGCCGCCAGTCGCTCGAACCAATTGATCGGCTACGGTTTGGTGGTGGGCCTACAAGGCACTGGCGACGGCACCGACGTGTCTTTTACCACCCGGACACTGCAAAATATGTTGTCGCGTTTGGGCGTGAACAGTGAAGGGCCACTCAGTGACTTTGAACCAGCACTCACAGCGGGTCGGGTCAACTTGCAAAACATCGCCGCCGTGATGGTGACTGCCGAATTGCCTGGCTTTGCCAAACCAGGCCAGAAAATCGATGTCAATGTCTCAGCGGTCGGCAAGGCCAGCAGTCTGCGCGGCGGTACCCTGTTGATCACCAGCATGCGCGGTGTTGACGGTGAAGTCTATGCCTTGGCCCAGGGCCCCCTGAACGCCACCGGTGTGAGTGGTTCGGGAGCCGGCACCAGTGTCACCATCGGCGTACCCACCGCGGCACGCATCTCGGGCGGTGCCACTGTGGAGCGCATGGTCAACAACCCCTTTGAGCGCTCTGAGTACATCGTCATGAACGTGCGTGAAGCAGACTTCACCACCACCATGGCCATCGTGAACGCGATCAATAAAAATTTCGGCGATCAAACGGCTCGAGCCATCGACGGCATGTCCTTGGCCGTCAAGGCGCCCGAAGACCTCACCCAGCGGGTCTCATTCATGAGCATGATTGAGAACCTGGACGTCCAGCCCGGCGAGCCGCCAGCTCGGGTCGTCATCAACTCCAGAACAGGCACGGTTGTGATTAGCCGCAACGTCAGGGTGACGGCGGCCGCTGTTTCACACGGCGCGATCACGGTGTCTGTGTCGGCGACCAACGAGGTCTCGCAGCCTAATGCGTTGGGGCAAGGACAAACCACTGCGGTTCAAAACGCAGAGGTCAACGTTCAAGAGGCCAAGAACCCCATGTTTGTGTTCCAGCCTGGGGTGGACTTGCGCCAGATTGTCGATGCGGTCAATCAGGTGGGCGCGACCCCCAATTCACTGATTGCCATTCTCGAAGCCCTGAAAAGCTCGGGCAGCTTGCGGGCCGATCTGATCATCATCTAAATGCTGCCATGAGCCCGATCGACCCCAGCGACAGTCGCACCACCTACCACGATTTTCAGGCCTTGACACGCCTGCGGGGTGAGCTGGGCGACAACCCGGATGGGGCGCTGAGTAAAACCGCTCAGCAGTTCGAGGCTTATTTCCTGCAGGAAATGATGAAGTCCATGCGCAAGACGGTGGAAAAAAGCGATCTGGTCGAAAACGGCACGGTGGATTTTTACGAAGAAATGCTGGACAAAGAATTGGCCATGGCCATCTCCAAGCGCGGCGGCATCGGATTGGCGCAAACCCTGGAGGCCCAGATTCAGCGACTGAAGGGTAACGCTAGCGAACCCGCAGGTGCCGTGCCCGCAGGCTTGCCACTGATTAAGCCCAGCGTACCCTATAGCATCAAGCCCGCCGCCATCAAGGCTTATGAACTCATGCCCAAGGTGAGCCCATGAGTGACATGCTCTCGATCGGCAGCAGCGGCATATCGGCCTATCAGCGCGCCTTGGCGACCGTATCTAACAACATTGCCAACGTCAATACCGAGGGCTATTCGCGCCAGGATATTCAGGTCTCTTCTAACCAACCGCGCTTGTTGGGTGGCAGCTATATCGGCACAGGTGTCCGTTTTGACGCGGTCAAGCGCCAGTACGATGAATTCATTGAATCGAATTTGCGTAACAGCACCAGCGATTTAAAGGCCCAAGAACCCCTGCTCTCTTATGTCAATCGGGTCATCGACATCATGGGCAATGCCAATATCGGCTTGACCTCGGCCTTGAACCAGTTTTTTCAGTCGGCCAGAGATTTATCGAGCGACCCAGCATCGACCGTTCAACGCAGTATTTTTCTGCGCGATGCAGATGGCTTGGCCTCGCGCTACCGACAGTTATCGTCCCAACTCGAAACCCTGTCGCAGGAAACCAGTCAGGCTGTGGACACCACATTGGGTCAAGTCAACGCCTTTACCGCCCAGTTGGCGCAGCTCAACAAACAGATGAGCAAGCACCCCAGCGCCTCTCAACAGCCCTCCGAGTTGCTGGATCAGCGCGATTTGTTACTGCGTAATTTGTCCGCTTTGATCAACGTCAAAACCAGCTTTGCAGACAACGGCGCCGTGCTGGTGAGTGTCGGCGACACCATCGATCAGGGCGTGTTGGTCCGAGATTCGACCGCCAGAGCCATCACCGTTCAACCCTCGGCCACCGAGACCAACAAACTGGAATTCACCATTGACGCCTATGGCACGCCCGAGGGCTTGCCCAATGTGACCAGCGGCCAGCTGGGTGGCATCTTGAGCTTTCGCGATACGGTTCTGAATCCTGCCATGAACTCGCTGGACGATCTGGCCAAGACCACGGTCAGCGAAGTCAACGCCATCCACACCAGCGGGATTGATGCCGAAGGCAATATCGGCACCAATTTATTTGCTTACACCACGGGCTTAGAGAATAAAGCGGCTGGCGTGCAACTGGCCTTGCAAGACGCCTCTAAAATCGCCGCCGCAGGCCAGTTCCGGGTGATTGACGATTCGCTCAACTCGGGCACCGCACAAGCCCGCATTGCTTATAGCCCAGGCGAGTATGCAGGCCCCACTTCGCTGATCGGCAACCTGGCCTTGGCAGTGGCCCCTTTCGCCCAGACCGAGACCTTAGCGATTTCAGCCACCGAGAGCTATGCCCAAGTAGGCCTGATCAAGGCGGGGACCCAAGACGCAGTGATCACCCTGAATGCACCGTACAGCAACAAACAGTTTCAGGTGCTGACGCGAGACGGTATGCACTTGCTGGGCTCAGACTTAAGCAGTCAGGCGCTGACCAAAGGCTGGTTGATGAAGTCCGCCAACGGCATGGAAACCGGTGCGGCCTACAACAACAGTTATTTAAATGCCTCAGGCAGTGCCAGCTACCTGGACATGGATCTATTTCTAGGAGCCAAGGCCTTGCCTCAGTCGGTGCTGCAATTCAATAGCGCCAACGGTGAGCTGGCCGACCCCTTGCTGGTGCCTGCGGTTCTGAGCAGTAAGAATGTGCCAGCCAGTTTCTACACTTCGGTCAATAAAACCGGTGCATTGACCTTGAATGGCGTCACGCTCAAGCCACCCGTCACCCCTTTCACTGCCGCCTCGACCACTGCCGACCTAGCCAACTGGATCAACACGTTCACAACAACGCCCAACACGGCCAATGCCGCGACGGGCGTAACAGCCATCATCAACAAAGATACTGGAAAGCTGGAACTGACCCTGGCCAATAAAAGTACCACCCAGGACATCAGGCTGGGTTTGGGCCCTAACGGTACGCCAGCAGATCTGGGAGCCTTGGGTTTTGATACCTCCATTTATGCGCAGGGGGTGGTTCAAGACGATCTTTTGGTCTTTGTCACCGATAACAGTGGTTCCGCTTTGGTCCCCTCAGCCGTGGTCAGCGCCCAAGTAGCGGGTGTGTCCAGCGAGATGAAGCAGATCTTGCGGGACCAGTCGCTGAAGGTCGAATTCACCAGCGATACCCAGTACACCATCACCGATACCAACACCAATACCCTGCTGGCGACCCGCGCATTTGATCGCTCCGGGCTGCCCCAACTGACCTACCGGGGTTTGAACCTGCAGTTCTCGAATTTACCAGTCAAGGGCGACATCTTTCGCATCGATGGCAACCAGGACGGGATTGGCAACAACGAGAACATGATGAACCTGATCGCCTTGGAAGACAAAAAAGTCATGCCGGGCAATCTGACCTTGACCGAATCGTACATCGAACGGGTCAACCAGGTGGGCAATGTGTCGCGTCAGGCCTCCATTTCCAAAGACGCGCTGAACGTGGTGTTCACACAAGCCAAAGAAGCCCGGGACAGCACCTCGGGTGTGAGTCTGGACGAAGAAGCCTCTGCGCTGGTGCGATTCCAGCAGGCCTACCAAGCCAACGCCAAAGTCATGCAAATGGCCTCGCAACTGTTCGAATCCATTTTGAATGTACGCTGAAGGTGAAGCAACATGAAAGTGTCCACTTCCTATTTATTTGATCGGGCCACCGATCGGATGAGCGTGATTCAGAACCGCTTGGCCAAGACCCAGGCCCAAATGGCCGAGACCAAACAGATCTTGAACCCCAGCGACGCGCCCGACCAAGCGGCGGCCATTCAACGGCTGAAGGGTGAAGTGGATCGGCAAGAAAAAAACAGTGGCATGCTCAAAATCGCCCAATCGCGCTACAAGGCCGAGGAAGCGGCACTGAACTCGGCCAACGATGTGCTGATACGCCTCAAAGAATTGACTATCCAGGCAGCCAACGGAACGGTTGCCAGCAACGACAGGCAAGCCATAGCGGCCGAGATGTCGACACTCAAGGATCAATTGCTGAGTCTGGGCAATTCGCGTGACGACAATGGTAACTACCTGTTCTCGGGCACCCGAGTGCGTACCCCTGCTTTTCAGGTGGACAGCAATGGCGCAGTTCAGTACATGGGCGACCAGACCCAGACCCGCATTCCAGCGGGCGTAGACCGCACGGTGCTCTACACCCGCTCGGGCACCGATGTGTTTTCCAGGGTCGTGAGGCAAACCAATGGGGTGACCACCAGCGTCGGATTCTTTGATTCGCTCGATCGATTGATCACCGCAGTCAAGAACAGCAACCAGCAGACGATACAAGATGGTGTCGGCGATCTTTCGCAGATGCACGACAACATCACCCTGACCCTGGCCCAGACCGGCTCGGACCAGTCGGTGGTGCAGTCGCAACTGGACATTCTGGATCAAACCACCATCCGGCTTAAATCCACGCTGTCTGAAATAGAAGATTTGGACTATGCCAAAGCAGTCACCCAGATGAACAAGGAAATGTTGGCCCTGCAGTCCGCCATGGGGAGTTTTTCGAAGATCTCTGGCTTGTCACTTTTTGACTACATCAAGTGATCGGCCCACCTTGAGCTAAGCCCATGGCCACGACCGCGATTTCAGGCACCACCGCCAACACCAGCAGCACAGCGAGTTCGACCAGCACGTCTGGTACGACCAGCAGCAACTCGGTCAATACAGCCGCACTGATGCAAACCCTGGGCGCGGGCTCGGGGATAGACACCAAGACCCTGGCGCAAAACCTGGTCGATGCTGAGCGAGCCCCTCAGGCCGACCGGATCAATGCCAAAATCAAAAGCACCGAGGCCCGCATCTCGGGCTATGGGGCCCTGAAATCAGCCCTGTCTGACCTGATGCAGGCCTATAAAACGCTGGACGATGCCAGCGATATCTCAAATGTGGTGGCCACCAGCAGCCAAACCAGCGCATTCACCGCCACCACCAGCAGCACCGCCTTGCCAGGCAACTATGACATCACCGTGAGCAATTTGGCCCGGGGGACTCGTTATGCGTCGGCGAGTTATGCCACGTCAAGCACCCAAATCGCAGACCAGCTGGACCTGAGCTTTTCCTATGGGGCCGGATCGACTAAAAACTTTTCGGTCAGCGTGAATTCGGCTACCCCGGACAGCGTGGTTGCAGCCATCAACGACAAAACCAACGACACCGGCGTCAGCGCCAGCCTGATCTACACTGGAAGTGGATACCGGGTGTTGATCAACGGCAGCAACGGCGCGGCCAATGGTTTCACTTTGAGTAGTACAGAGACCACGAACGGAAACCCGAATACAACGACCTCCAATGTCTTTTTAGGCGGTAGCAATACTGCTACGCAAACCGCCCTGGATGCCACTGTTGTGGTCAACGGCATCACGGTCAACCGGGCCAGCAATTCGTTTAGCGACCTGATCCCCGGGGTCACCCTGAATCTATTGGGCGCCACAACTGGTGCCGCTAAGCTGGATTTAAGCCAAGATGCCACCGCCCTGAAGCAAAAGCTACAAAACCTGGTCGACACCTACAACACCTTTAACGACAGCATGGGTGTTCTGGCCGATCGGGCCAGCAAAATCGATGTCTATGGGGGCGCTTTGGCCGGTGACAGCCTGCTGCGCACAGTGCGCCAGCAGATGCGAAGCTTGTTGACCGACCCACACAAAATCTACAGCGACCCAGCCAACCCCAGCGGCACCCCCTTGAACGCCAACCTGCAGTACGGTTGGCAGCTGGGCTTGAGCTTTGACCGGTTTGGCAAACTCAGCCTGGATTCGGCCAAGTTTGACACCGCCGTCAAAACCTACCCTAAAGAAGTCTCTCTATTAATGACTGCGGGGTCAGACAACAAAAGCATGTTTGCTACCACCGAGGCTGGCATGGCCGGCAATGCAGTGCGGGCGATTGATGTCATGTTGAGGTCCAACAGCCTACTGGACTCGAACACTCAAAGTGCTCAAACACAATTACAAGCTGGCAAAGACC
>CAYMJT010000118.1:0-7429 GCA_964390775.1 uncultured Bordetella sp. | reverse complement strand
ACCTTGTCGTTTTTTGTCTTATGGGCCATCACCGCCTGCGCCAGTGCCCTGACTTGCTTGCTGAGCTTGTCACCCTTTGAACTCAATCGCTGTCCGCTGGACACCAACGAGCGGCCCGATGGTTGCCCCAAGCAGGGTTGCGGCCACCCTGGCTGATCAGTGTGAGGAACAGGTCTGTGGATTGACGATCTGCTTGAGCGCTTCGGCGTCAAGAATGCGTACATGGCGCTGCTTGACCTCGACCACCCCGTCTTCGACAAACTTCGAAAAAGTGCGGCTGACGGTTTCGAGCTTCAAACCCAGGTAGCTGCCGATCTCTTCGCGGGTCATGCGCAACACCAATTCAGATTGACTAAAGCCCCGAGCGTGTAAACGCTGCACCAGGTTCAGCAAAAAGGCCGCCACCCGTTCTTCGGCGCGCATGCTGCCCAACAGCAGCATGACCCCGTGTTCGCGCACGATCTCGCGGCTCATGATTTTGTGCACATGGGTTTGCAGCGCAGCGACTTCGCGCGAGATGCTCTCAATTTTGTCAAACGGCAAGACACAGACCTCAGCATCTTCGATCGCCAACGCGTCGCAGGTGTGTTGGTCGCTGACGATGCCGTCCAGGCCGATGATTTCACCCGCCATCTGAAACCCCGTCACCTGATCACGGCCGTCTTCGGTGGTCACGCAGGTCTTGAAAAAACCGGTGCGGATGGCATAGAGCGAGGTGAACCGTTCGCCATGGCGAAACAGCGCTGCGCCGCGCTTGATTTTGCGCCGCGTGGCCACCAGGTCATCGAGACGCCGCATTTCGGCCGCATCGAGACCGACGGGCATGCACAGCTCGCGCAGATTGCAATTGGAGCATGCCACCTTGATGGCCTGAATGGGGATGGGCGACAACATGGTTGGGCGGGAGGTCATGAATGGGGTGAATGGATTGTGGTCATGTGTTGTCATATATTTATTGATCTTTGTCAAATCCCTGTTTTCTTCGGCAAGGCACCATCGCTCTCACTGATGGATGCCGACTATGTTGAACATTTCCCCCGAGTTGTTGCAAAAGTACGACGTGCCTGGGCCACGTTACACCTCGTATCCTACGGCAGATCGCTTTGTCGAAGCTTTCACCGAGGGCGATTACATCCAGGCCCTGCACGCCCGACGTGATGGAATCGTTGGGCGGGCGCAAGTCCTTTCCTTGTATGTTCACATTCCGTTTTGTGAATCATTGTGTTACTACTGCGCTTGTAACAAGATCATTACCAAGCACAAAGACCGAGCTCAGGACTACCTGCGCTTGCTCGAGCGCGAGGTCGAACTTCAGGCCAGTCATCTGGGCCCGGGGCAGTCCGTTTCGCAACTGCATCTGGGCGGCGGCACCCCGACATTTTTCAACGACGACGAATTGACGCGACTGATGGGCTTGCTGCGGGCGCACTTCAACCTGGTTGCCGGCGGGGAATATTCCATAGAAATTGACCCGCGCACGGTCAGTGCCGAGCGCTTGCGGACTTTGCATGGCCTGGGCTTCAATCGGCTGAGTTTTGGCGTTCAGGACTTCGATACCCATGTGCAAAAGGCGGTGCACCGGATTCAGCCCATGGAGCAAACCTTTGCCTTGACTCTGTCGGCGCGTGAGATCGGCTTTGAGTCGGTCAATGTCGACCTGATTTATGGCTTACCCCTGCAGACCGAGTCCAGTTTCGAGCGCACCATCGAGCAGGTCAATCGCCTGCGGCCAGACCGGATTGCCTTATATGCCTATGCCCACTTGCCCGAGCGCTTCAAGCCGCAACGGCGCATCCATGCCGAGCAGTTGCCCCATGCGGGCTCGAAAGTGGCCATGCTGGCCGCCGCCATGCGCCAGCTTATGGATGCGGGCTATGTCTATATCGGCATGGACCATTTTGCCTTGCCTGAAGACGCCTTGGCGGTGGCCAAGCGTCAAGGCCGTTTGCACCGTAACTTTCAGGGCTACAGCACCCAACCCGATTGCGACCTGATTGCCTTTGGGGTGTCCTCGATCGGGCGCGTCGGCGCCACCTATAGCCAAAACGCCAAGACCCTGGAGGAGTACGCCGATTTTCTGGCGCAAGGGCGCTTACCCGTGGTCAAAGGACTGGCCTTGAGTCGCGACGATCTGGCGCGAAGGGCCATCATCATGGCACTGATGTGCCAGGGGCGACTCGCCTTTGAATCGATTGAGGCCGCACATCTGCTGCCATTCAAGACGGCCTTTAGCGCCGAACTGGAGCGCTTGCGCGAATTGCAAGAGCAAGGTCTGGTCAAGGTCGACGACAGTGGCATCGAAGTCACGCCCAAGGGGTGGTTTTTTGTGCGTGGCGTGGCGATGGTGTTTGATCGCTATTTGCAAGCCGATCGAACGCGCAACCGATTCTCTAAAATCATCTGATGTTTGAACATCTGTTGCTCACTGCCGCCCTGATGGGTTGGGCGGGTGGTCCACATTGCCTGGCCATGTGCGGGGCCCCCTGCGCCGCCTTGGCCCATGCTGGCGGTCCAAAGGGCCACGCTCTGGCGTGGTTTATGCTGGGCCGACTGTTGGGCTACGCAGCCTTGGGCGCCTTGGCTGCCGCCGCCATGCAGGGGCTGGGTTGGTTGACCGTGTACAGCGCCGCCTTGCGACCGATCTGGAGTTTGTTTCACGCTTTTGCCCTGGTGTTGGGCTTGTGGTTAATGTGGCGCGCCGACCTGCCGCCTTGGGTGCAGGCCTGGGGCCGCTACACCTGGCAGCGTATCTTGCGCATGGCCCAGCGGCTTGGGTCGGCTCAGGTGGGGGCGCCTTTGCTGACTGGCGCGTTGTGGGCCTTCTTGCCTTGTGGATTGTTGTATTCGGCTTTGGTGGTGGCCGCCTTGGCCGCGCAAGCCTGGCAAGGCGCTGTGGTGATGGCGACTTTTGCGCTGTTTAGTGCGGCAGTACTGGCCTTGGGGCCTTGGGTGCTGCTGCGCTGGGGCCGGTCAATGCGGGCGAGCGCACTCGGGATGCGGCTGGCTGGACTGGCACTGTCATTGAGCAGTGGTAGCGCACTGTACCTGGGTTTGTTTCACAACCAGGCGCCGTGGTGCGTCTGAGCGTCAAGGGTGTTTTTGTGTCACTTCAACTGCCGCGCCAACAAGCTGGCCACATGGATGGCGTGGCGCTGGCTGCCGTCATGGATTTGGTGACGGCAACTGGTGCCGTCGGCGACGATCAGGGCGTCGGGCGAGGAACGCAATGCGGGTAACAAGCTGAGCTCGGCCATTTGCATCGAGACTTCGGCGTGCTCGCGCTCGTAACCAAAACTGCCCGCCATGCCGCAACAACTGGTTTCGATCAGGCGTGGGGTGGCTCCTGGCACCATGCGCACCACGTCGAGTACCTCGGGCACCAGTCCAAAGGCCTTTTGGTGGCAGTGCCCATGCACCAGGATCGGCTGATTGATGGTGGTCAGTCGCTGCTGCAATGCATCGAGCCGGCCCGCCTTGAGTTCGCGCGCCAAAAACTCTTCCAGCAACAGACTCTGGCGCGAGACCTGTTCGGCGACTTCGCCCAATCCCATGGCCAGGTATTCGTCGCGCAGCGACAGCAGACACGAAGGTTCGAGACCCACAATGGCGATGCCCGCGTCGGCAAACGGTTTGAGAGCAGTCAACAATTCTTGCGCTTTGTGCCGCGCTTGATCGATCAGGCCCAGGCTGAGGTAAGTGCGGCCACAACACAAATGCCCTTGGTTGGCACCATGCCCAAGGCCGTTCTTGGCGGCCACGTGCACATCGTAGCCCGCCGCACTGAGTACCTTGAAGGCATCGAGTGCCAATTCGGATTCAAAATGACCGTTGAAGGTGTCGACAAAAAGGACCACCGCCTGATTCGACGCCAAGGCTTGTGCGGCGCTCACGCCCATCGTGCCGCGATTGAAAAAATGTCGTGACTCAAAACGCGGCAAAGATCGTTGAGCCGCCAAGCCCAAGCATTTTTCGGCCAGCCGGGCCAGCCAGGGCCATTGGTTACGGGCGTTCAGCAGTGGGCTCAGACGCGCTGCATGACGTGCGTAGTCGGGCAAGTGGGCAATCAGCGTGTCGCGCAGGCTAAGACGCTTTTTTTGCCGCACCTGATGCAGGACCTCGATCTTCATGCGTGCCATATCGACGCCAGTGGGGCATTCGCGCTTGCACCCCTTGCAGCCCACACACAGGGCCAGACTGTCTTGCACCTCGGCACTGGTCAAGGCATCGGGGCCCAGTTGGCCAGACAGTGCCAGACGCAGGGTGTTGGCTCGGCCCCGCGTCAGGTGCTGTTCGTCGCGCGTCACCCGATAGCTCGGGCACATGGTGCCCGCATCAAATTTGCGGCAGTGGCCGTTGTTATTGCACATCTCCACGGCTTTGGCCCAGCCCAGCGCAGGATCGCCGCCGGTACCAGGGGCGCTGGTTTCTTCGGTGCGCGGATTGTTCTGTACATTCCAGGCCGACCAATCCAGGGCAGTTTGGATGGGAATGACCTGATAGCTGGGCGGGAAGCGCATCAAGGAGGTGTCGTCCATGGGCGGTGGCGCGACGATGCGGGCTGGGCACAAAAGGTTTTTTGGATCGAGTTCGGCCTTGATGTCGCGCAAGGCCTTGTGGATCGCATCACCGTATTGCCAGCGTATCCACTCGCCCCGACACAAACCGTCGCCATGCTCGCCGCTGTAAGCGCCTTTGAATCGCCGCACCAGGGTGCTGGCTTCTTCGGCGATGGCGCGCATTTTGGCGGCGCCATCTCGGCGCATGTCCAGAATTGGGCGGACATGCAGCGTACCGACCGAGGCGTGCGCATACCAGGTGCCTCGGGTGCCGTGTTTGGCGAATACCTCGGTCAGTTCCGCGGTGTACTCGGCGAGGTGTTCCAGCGGTACTGCGCAGTCTTCAATAAAGCTGACCGGCTTGCCGTCACCACGCAAGCTCATCATGATGTTCAGACCCGCCTTGCGTACTTCCCACAGGTTTTTTTGCGCGCTGTCGTCCACCATCTTGACGACACATCGGGGCAAGCCCAAATCACCCATCAATTCGTCCAGTTGGTCGAGTAGCGGCGCTATCGCTGACTTGTCGTCACCTGCGAACTCGACCAGCAGCACCGCGTCGGGCTCGCCGATCAGCGCGCCGCGCACGGTCGGTGCAAAGGCCGGGTTTTGTAGCGACAGCTCGATCATGGTTCGGTCGACCAACTCGACTGCCATCAACTGGCCCGGCGCACCGAGTTTGACAATGTGCTGAGCAGCTTCCATGGCTTGATGGAAGCTGGGGAAATTGACCACCCCCAAGACCTTGTGCCGAGGCAGGGGCTGCAGTTGTAGCTTGAGTTGGCGCGTCAACGCCAAGGTGCCTTCGCTGCCGATGAGCAGATGCGCCAGATTGACCGAGCCATCGGGTGTGTAGGGGCGCGGGCTTTGCGGCTGAAACAAGTCGAGGTTATAGCCCGCGACACGGCGCAACACCTTGGGCCAGTGGGCTTCGATATCGGGCGCCAAGCGCTCGGCCAATCGCCTGAGAAAGTCACCGATCTGGCGCGCCCGACCGACGCTGTCGGCGTAGCGGCCCCAGTCGATCAGGCTGCCATCAGACAACCAGGCCTGGGCCCCCAACACGCTGTGCACCATATTGCCATACGCAATGGAGCGACTGCCACACGAGTTATTACCGGCCATACCGCCCAAGGTGGCCTGAGCGCTGGTCGAGACATCAACCGGAAACCACAAACCCAGTGGTCTGAGTTGGGCGTTGAGATGATCGAGCACCAGGCCCGGTTCAACCACCGCTGTTGCTTGCTCGGCGTCGACCGACAAAACCCGACGCACGTGTTTGCTGTGATCGATCACCAGCCCAGCACCGACGGTTTGCCCACACTGACTGGTGCCGCCACCGCGAGCCACGATCGGTACCTCGAGGTCGCGGCAGATGTCCAGGGCCAAGCCCACCTCATCGATATCACGGGGCACAAACACCCCCACCGGCATGATCTGATAGATCGAGGCATCGGTGGCATAGCGACCCCGTTCGGCCAACGAAAACAGCACATCGCCTTGCGTGTGTTGACGCAAGCGACGGGCCAGCTCTGCGGCCAGATCATTGGTCACCCGAGCGACTTGCTCATAGGCTTGATCGGGGCGCAGCGGTTCCAGAGACTTCAAGGGGGCATTCATGGGTGTGATTTTCCTGTAAAAATGGGGGTTTCGCTCAAAACACACGCACACCATGCAACTCGACGCTCACCCCAGTGGTCGCCATTTCTTGCAGATTCCAGGCCCATCGCCGGTGCCTGACCGCATTCTTCGGGCGATGAGCCTACCCACCATCGACCATCGTGGCCCCGAGTTTGGCCAACTGGGCTTGAAGGTTCTGGGCGATATGCAAACGATTTTTCAGACTCGCCACCCCGTCATCATCTACCCGGCCTCGGGCACTGGCGCTTGGGAAGCGGCCTTGGCCAATGTGCTGAGTCCGGGCGACCATGTGTTGATGTACGAGACAGGCCACTTTGCCTTTCTATGGACCAAACTGGCCAAACGCCTGGGCTTGCAGGCCGAGGTGTTGACCCTGCCCGGCATCGAAGGTTGGCGTCGTGGCGTGCAAGCCGACCTGATCGAGCAACGATTGAAAGCCGACAGCGGGCATCAAATCAAAGCTGTGTGCGTGGTGCATAACGAAACCTCAACTGGCGTGACCAGCGACATTCGTGCCGTTCGTGCCGCCATCGACCGCTGTAAACACCCGGCCCTGTTGCTGGTGGACACCATCTCGGGACTGGCCGGTGCTGACTATCGCCACGATGAGTGGGGCGTGGATGTCTCGATCAGCGGTTCGCAAAAGGGTTTGATGCTGCCGCCCGGTATTTCGTTTAACGCGCTTTCGCCCAAGGCCATCGAGGCCAGCAAGCATGCGCAACTGCCCAAATCGTTTTGGGCTTGGGACGAAATGATCGAGATGAACAAGACCGGTTATTTCCCCTACACCCCCAGCACCAACCTGTTGTACGGCCTGAGTGAGGCCTGCGACATGATCCTGGCCGAAGGGCTGCCGCAGGTGTTTGCCCGCCACCAGCGCTGGGCCGCGGGTGTGCGCGCCGCCGTCACCGCCTGGGGGCTGCCCATCCAGTGCGCCGACCCTGCGGTGTATTCCCCCATATTGACTGGCGTCATGACCCCCGAGGGGGTGGACGCCGATGCCGTGCGCCAAGTCATTTACCAACGATTTGATTGTTCGCTCGGCACTGGCCTGGGCAAAGTCAAAGGCCGCATGTTCCGCATGGGCCATTTGGGCGACAGCAACGACCTGACCCTGGTGGCGATGGTCGCAGGCTGCGAAATGGGCCTGAAAATCGCAGGTGTCAAACTCGCCGGATCAGGCGTACAGGCCATCATGGATCACTTCAGCGCCCATGCGGCGGGGTTGAAGT
>CAYMJT010000117.1:0-7516 GCA_964390775.1 uncultured Bordetella sp. | reverse complement strand
TGGGCGAGTTGCTCTAGTGCCAGGGTGTCGTCTTCTTGTTGCAGCAGATCGGCCAGGCTGACCAGGCCCAGCACCTCATCGAGACTGCCACGGCAGACTGGGTACCACGAATGCGACGGTCTGGCGCGCAGTTGAGACAAGGCCTGCGAGACGGTTTCGTCGCTCTGCAACCAGACGATATCGGTGCGCGGCACCATGAGTGAGGACAAAGGCCGGTCATCGAGGTGAAAGACATTGCGCACCATTTGGTGCTCTTGTTGTTCGATAACCCCGGCATCAACGCCCTGCATCAGGCTGGCACGGATTTCTTCCTCGGTGACGGCATGCTCGGCACGGGTGTTGACCCGCAGCAAGCGCAGCGTCAGACTGGTCAGCGCGGTGAGCAGGGCCACCAGCGGGCGGGTCAGCCAGGCCAGTTTTTCCATCGCAGGTGCGATCCAACGCGCCACGGTCTCTGGATGGAGTTGGGCGATGCGCTTGGGCACCAATTCGCCAAAGACGATGGTGATACAAGTGATGATGCCCACAACCAGCGCGGTGGCCAGTATGGAGGCCACATTGGACGACAAACCCCAGGCCATGAGTGCTTGCGCCAGCCCAACACTGAAAGCGGCTTCGCCGACGATACCGTTGAGCACGCCGATGGAGGTGATGCCAATTTGGATGGAGGACAAAAAACGGGTGGGTTGATCCATCAGGCGCAGGGCCGCTGCAGCCCCTGGGTCGCCCATGTCGCGCAGCGCCAACAAACGTACCCGCCGGCTGGCCGCGAGAGCCATTTCGGACAGGGCAAATAGTCCGTTGAGCAAGGTGAGCAAGGTGATCAGCAAAAAATCCACTCTGAGTGACCCTCGATCATGTGGGATGAACGTCCATGGGTGACAATTGTCCCATGGCAACGTATTGGGTGGGGGATTTACAGGGCTGCAACGCCACTTTTGGGCGTTTGCTCGAGGTGCTGGACTTTTCGCCCAGCCGCGATCGGCTGGTGGTGCTGGGCGACCTCATCAACCGTGGCCCAGACAGCGCCGGGGTTCTGAACCGGTTGATGCACTTCGCAGAGAGCGCCGACTGCCTGCTGGGCAACCACGATTTGTATGTCATGGCCGCCTATTATGGGGTACGCAAACTCCATGCAGGCGACACTGCGGGCGAACTTTTTGCCCATCCCAAGGCCCAAGCCTGGATGGATTGGCTGGCATGGCGCGACATGGCCCGCAGCGAGTCGGGATGTTTGTTGGTCCATGCCGGTGTATTGCCCACTTGGAGTGTGGCGCTGACCCTGGAATTGGCCGGCGAGGTCGAGTCGGCCTTGCGGGGACCCGAACGATTGGCGCTGTTGCACGGCATGTTCGGCAGCGAGCCCGTAGCGTGGCAAGAGGGCCTCAGCCAGGTCGAGCGTTGGCGGGTCACCGTGAATGCGCTCACGCGTTTGCGTTTTTGCACCCCGGCGGGTGAGATGGAATTCAAGACCAAGGAAGGTCCAGGTGCAGCCCCGAGCGGTTATTTACCCTGGTATGAGGTGCCAGGGCGCCTGAGCGAGGACATACCGGTGGTCTTTGGCCATTGGTCGGTGGTGGGCGGCCTACGCCGCCCACGCCTGGCTTGTCTGGACACTGGTTGCCTGTGGGGACGGCAGTTGAGCGCGCTGAGGGTGAGTGAAAAAGCCAGCGCGGGCGGCCCCATCGACCTGCGAGACTGGGAATGGATATCGGTCGGCGCGGTCGCCGGCGACGTTGTCCCGTTAAAGCCAGCCTGAGCGCGCACATTTCGTCCCTTTTTATGGGGGTATCGCGCCCGCACTTGTCGTGGTCGCGCAAGACTGTTCAAATGCGCGCATGTCAATGAACCATGATCTGAATTCGCTGTCTGCCCGCGACGCCAAAGCCGTGGTGCATGGTTTAACCGATCTGTCTTTGCACGCCCGCCGAGGTGCCAGCGTGATTGAATCAGGGCATGGGGTGTGGGTGCGCGATGTGCAAGGGCGCGAATACATCGAAGCCATGTCGGGCTTGTGGTGTATTGCGCTCGGGTATGGCAATGAGCGACTCGCTGACGTGGCCCAGCGCCAAATGAAGCAACTGGCTTATTACCCCTTGACGAATCACAAAAGCCACCCGCCGGTCATTGCCTTGGCCGAAAAACTGTTGTCCATCGCGCCCGTGCCGATGTCGCGCATCTGGTTTGCCAGTACGGGTTCGGAGGCCAATGACTGTGCCGCCCGATTGAGTTGGTACTACTGGAATGCAATGGATCAACCGCAAAAGCGGAAATTCATTTCGCACCGCTTGGCCTACCACGGCAACACCATCGCCTCGGCCAGTTTGTCGGGGGTTGCCTATGCCCACGATCGTTTCAATTTACCCCTGCCCGGTTTCATGCACGTGACCACCCCGCACTACACCCGGCATGCCCTGCCGGGCGAGTCACAAGAGGCCTTCAGCCAACGTTTATTGGCCGACATTGAGCAATTGATCGAGCGCGAAGGGGCGCACACGATCGCTGCATTTTTTGTCGAACCGGTGATGGGCGCCGGCGGCATTGTGGTACCCCCACAGCGTTATTACGAAGGGTTGCAAGCCCTGCTTGAAGCACACCAAATTTTGCTGGTTTGCGATGAAGTGGTGACTGCGTTTGGCCGCACGGGCGAAATGTTTGGTTCGACCACCATGCGCTTGCGCCCCGACTTGCTGGTCTGCGCCAAAGCGCTGTCCAGCGCCTACATTCCGATATCCGCCCTGATGATCGGCCCCAAAGTGTATGAGGCGATCGAACGGCAAAGTGGCGAATTGGGTCTGTTTGGTTTGACCATGACTTATTCTGGGCATCCGGTGGCGTCGGCAGTGGCGCTCGAGACATTGAAAATCTATGAGGAAGAGCGCATCGTGGAACACGTGCGCGGGGTATCGCCGGCTTTTCTGAACGGTTTGCACGCCTTGGCGGCACACCCGCAGGTGAAAGAAGTGCGCGGCATAGGCTTGTTGGCCGGTGTCGAACTCAAGCCTGGACAAGGCAAGGCCTGCGCACAGATGGCCGAGGAAGAGGGCCTGATCGTGCGCGCCATCGGCGACACGATTGCCTTTTGTCCGCCCTTAATCATCTCGGACGGCGAAATTCAAGAACTGCTGCGACGCTTCAGCCGGGCGCTCGACCGATTGCAGCCCCCAGTGGCTGCTTGATGAAGAGCGCGCTGATACAGATTAAGTTAAATCTGAAACCCGAATCACCACATTGGCGCTCGCACGACCCGCGTCGAGGTGGTCGTGCGCCTGCGCGGTCTGGGCCAAATCAAAGACATCACCCACATGCTCGACCACTGGCCGGGCGGGTCCCCTGGCACCCGCGCCATTGAGCCAGAGACAGATGTCGGAGAGTGCCTGACGCAAAGCATCGGGGGGGAGTTCGTACATGAACACCCAACGCAAGGCTTGGTTCTTCATCATGAAGGCGTAAAAAGGCAACTCTGGCGTGGGTTGAGCATCGGACGCATAGCAACTGATCACGCCATACGGTCGCAGCACCTGCAAGGTAATGGGCAGGTTTTGTCCGAAAGACACTTCGACGATGCGGTGCACACCCTCGCCTTGGGTAATTTGTAAAACGCGTTCGGCGACGTTTTCCTCGCGGTAATTGATGACGTGATCGGCACCTGCCTGTCGGGCTGCTTCGGCCTTGACGGCCGAACTGACGGTGGTGATGACTTGCGCCCCGCCCCATTTGGCCATTTGAATGGCGCAGTGGCCCACTGCACCCGCACCGCCTTGAACCAGGACCGTCTGACCTGCGATAGGGCCATCGGCGAACAGGGCCCGGTGCGCCGTTAGCGCCGGAATACCGATGCAGGCCCCGTAGGCCAGGCTGATGCGGTGCGGCAAAGGTTGCACCAAATGGGCCGGCAAAACAACCTCTTCGGCGTTGGTGCCCCAAGGGCGCTTCCATTGAGCGTTGTAGACCCAGACCCGATCACCCACCGCTAGGCCTTGCACCCCGGCGCCCAACTCGGCCACGATGCCAGCCCCATCGCTGTTCGGGATGATTACTTCAAAGGCGTGCGGTTGCCCCCGAAAGCCTTTGCGCCGTTTGATGTCCGAGGGGTTCAAGCCCGAATAGGCCAAGCGCACACGCACTTGGCCCGCACTCAAATCGGGGCGGGGCCATTCGCCCACTTCAATGACCTCTTGGGCGGGACCTTGTTTTTTGTACCAGGCTGCTTTCATTTCGACCTCTGTGCTCGGTTTGCGAAGAATCTACTCAGTATAGGAGGGATATGGCTTGTGCGCATAGGGGGCAGACCCAATCCATGACATAATAAATCATGAGAATTAATCAATTGATCACCTGTCTGGCACTGGTCACGACCAGCGCATGGTCACAAACCGTGACCGTCACCGATCCATGGGTACGCGCCACTGTGCCAGGCCAAAAGGCCACCGGCGCCTTCATGAAGCTGAGCTCGACACAGGCGATGCGGCTGGTGTCGGCGCAAAGTAACGTGGCGGGCGTGGTCGAAATCCACGAAATGAAAATGACCGACAACGTGATGCGCATGTCGGCCCTGCCCCAAGGACTGCCCTTGCCTGCTGGCCAGATGGTCGAACTCAGGCCAGGGGGTTATCACATCATGCTGATGGACCTCAAAAGTGATCTACCAGCCCAGAGCGAAGTGGTGTTGAAGCTGATGTTTCAGGATGCACAGGGAAAAACGACTGGCCAGGAGCTGAAAGTTCCGGTACGCGGACAGAACCAGCCTGCGCCGCCCAGTCACTCGCACAAGCACTGAACTTCAGTCGTCGTCCCGGTCAGCAATATAGGTGCGCAGGGTCCCTAGGCCCTGCACGCTGACCTCAACGCGGTCCCCTGCGCGCAGCCACACCGGAGGTTGGCGGAAAGCGCCGACGCCGGCGGGGGTACCAGTGGCAATCAGGTCTCCGGGCTCGAGGGTCATGTAGTGACTGGTGTAGTGAATGAGCCGGGCGACTGAAAATATCATGTCGTGGGTGTTGGCCTGTTGCATGCGCTGACCATTGACCCAGCACTCGATATCAAGGGCTTGCGGGTCGGGCACCTCGTCGGGGGTGACCATATAGGGCCCCAAAGGGCAAAACCCGTCCATGCTTTTGGCAAAAGTGGTTTGAGCAGGGTTGATATCAAACTGTAACTCGCGCGCGCTGAGGTCGTTGAGTGCCGCGTAGCCCGCGACATGGCGCAAGGCATCGATTTCAGGGGACTTGTGGACAAAATCGCCAATCATGACCACCAACTCGGCCTCAAAGTCCATTTTGACAATGTCGTGAGGAATAGGCACCAAAGCTTCGGGGTCACAGATGGACGAGGGCATCTTGAACACGATGCGCGGCTTTTCAAAGGCCGCAACGCCGGTTTCTTTGGCGTGATCGGCGTAGTTACGTCCGATTTCGATGATTTTTCCAGGGCGATCAATGGGTGCGTGTAAGCGCACCTCGGCCACAGGGTACACCCGGCGATTGGCATCGGTCAGGGCTTGTTGGAGCTGGGGCTGAAAATGGGCGCGTCCCACTGGGCCCGCCTGCAACCAACGCATCCAGCCGTGACTGCGCACCGCTATGCCCGATTCGAAGTAACGCTGCGCCAGCGCAGGATCCATGCCGATGGCAGGCAACAAATCGTGCACATCGATGACCTGCTGGCCCTGCAAAACACCTGCATGGCGCTTGACCTCTTGCGTACTGAATTGGACCAGCTTCATGCTTGGGATTGGGATGGGGTGTGGTACTTGGCTTGACCGTCGTGGGTGAAAAAGCGGGTTGCCATGACCTGACAACGTTTGATCAAACGGTGTTCGTCGGGCTTGTAATCGGCCACGGCATTGTGCACCGTGCCCATGTTGTCCCACATCAAGACATCGCCTTCTTGCCACAGATGACGGTATTTGAACCGATCTTGCAGTTGGTGTTTGAACAAGAACTCGAGCCACTCGTCGCTTTGCTCGGGTTCGAGTTCATTGATGCGCATGGCATAGCCAGGATTGACATACAGGACATGCTTGCCAGTGATCGGGTGAGTCATGACCACAGGGTGGCTCACGGGCGGTTTGGTCGCTTTTTGGGCTTCGGTCAGCGGGGGACGGGTGCTGCCCTTTTCGCGCCGCATCTTGTCCCAGAACTTGGCAAAGTCGTGGGTGGCGGTCTTGCCTTGCAAACGCTCTTTCCATACTTCGGGCAAGGCCTGGTAAGCGGCGTGCATGCTGCAAAACTCGGTGTTGCCCAGAGATTGGCCGTTGCGGTGGGGAATTTTGATGCCATACAAGACATTGGTGAAGGCGATCAGTCGGCTATAGGACATGTCTGTGTGCCAATCTTGCCCAGCGTCGGCAATGCCCACAGGTTTGCCGTTTTCCACCATATTGGACAAGATCATCATTTGTGGAATGCCCGGTTCTTGGTAGGCGTTGGCCACATTGACCTCGAGTTCACCAAATCGGGCGCTGAAATCGTGTTGTTGTCGGGGCGTGAGTTTTTGCCTTGGAAAGCTGACCACGCCATATCGGCCCAAAGCCGAGACGATGGCATCGATGACCTCGTCGGCGAGGTGTTGCGACAAATCGATGTCGTGGATGCGAGCCCCCAAAATGGGGCCCAGCGGTTCAATGTTGAGTGCGGTCATGGCATTCTCCAGTCTGTGTCGCCGTCTCATTCAAGGCAGGCTTTTGATGGATTGCCGCCGTTGCAACACAACGGTGCAAGCGGGGGGCGATGGGCGTAAGACTTCAGGGTTGATCCTTGATGTTGGCGGTTTTGATCAGTTGCGCCCAACGGGCATGGTCGTCTCTGAGCCATTGCCGATATTCGTTGGGAGACGATGCCACCACCACACTGCCCAACTGTTTGAGTCGTTGCTCGATGGCGGGCTTGGTCAAAGTGCCCCGTATGGCCGTAGCCAGTTTGTCCAAAATGGCTTGCGGCGTGCCAGCAGGGGCGACAAAACCCACCGGACCGACATATTCCTCAAAACCCGGGAAACCCAGCTCAGCCATGGTGGGCACTTGGGGCGTATCGGGATGACGTTTGGCGGTGGTCGAAGCGAGAATGCGAATTTGCTTTTGTGCCTCGCGCTCAGTGACGCCGATCATGGGATAAAACATGAAGTCGACCCGACCCGCCATGACTTCGGTCATGGCGGGGGCGTTGCCCTTGAAGGGAATGTGCAGCATTTCGGTGCCAGAGCGCTGAGCGAGCAAGGCGGCTGCCAAATGGGCCGAACCACCCGCACCGGCCGATCCGTAGCTGACAGCATCGGGCTTGGATTTGGCCTTGGAGAGCAAATCGGCCAAGGTTTTATAGGGACTGTCATGGCCCACGATCAGGTATTGCGGCAAGGCCACCGCCAGAGTGATCGGCGCGAAATCTTTGGCCGGGTCGTATTTGACTCGCCCTTGACCCAAAATGGCATTCACGTTCAAAGCCAAGGTGTTGACCAAAATGGTGTAGCCATCGGCCGGGGCTGCGGCCACACTCTCGGTGGCGATATTGCCGTTAGC
>CAYMJT010000116.1:0-7660 GCA_964390775.1 uncultured Bordetella sp. | reverse complement strand
TTGAACAAGAGTTGCGGGAAGGTGGAGTTCATGCCGTTTTCTTTCTAAGCGAGAGTGACGGCACCCCACGGTGCGCGCCACTGTCGCCGACTTGACTGTTTGATCAGGTAGGCGATACTAGGCTTGAGTTTGACGCTTTTTTGTCGTTGTAACGACAATTAAGGGAATACCCTAGCAAGTACTGACCCGAGTCTGACACACCGCCCATGTCCACCGATCTGACATTGCACCAGCGCCGAAGGGCGCCGACCGCCCAAGAAATGGCGGGTATACCGTGGTTGCAACACTTGACCGACGCTGAGCGCGAACAAATCGTCCCGGCGCTGGTGGTGGGCGATGCCCTGGCGGGCGATTTGGTGTGTCGGGTGGGAAGGGCCCCAACCTATTGGTTCGGGGTGATCGAGGGCTTATTGAAGGTGAGCACCGACAGCGCTGATGGAGGTAGCGTGACCTTTACTGGTCTGCCGTCGGGAGGGTGGTTTGGAGAGGGCACGGCGATCAAAAAAGAACCCTATCGCTACAACGTGCAGGCCCTGCGCGCAAGCACGGTGGCGGGCTTGCCGGTGGCGGGCTTTCATTGGTTGCTGGACCATTCGATTGGTTTTAACCGATTTGTGATGAACCAACTCAACGAGCGCTTAGGGCAATTTATTGCGGCGCGCGAGATTGATCGCATCAACAACCCCGATGTGCGGGTGGCGCGTTCGCTGGCATCTTTGTTCAACCCGGTGCTGTACCCCGGCGTGGGGGAGGTGTTGCGCATCACCCAACAAGAACTGGCCTATCTGGTCGGCTTGTCGCGGCAAAGGGTGAATGTGGCACTGCGTGCGCTAGAAGAGCAAGGGTCGATACGCATCGAATACGGTGGGCTGCGGGTGCTGAATTTGTCTGCGCTGCGACTGGCGTTTTGATGGGGCTGTGGCGCGTTGGCCCCGTGACGTTCGGCCCAAAAAACGATGGGATTAAACTGAGGTCATGAATCCTTCCGATGGCCCCCCTCGCAGCAGGCTGAATAAGCGCATGGCCGAGTTGGGGCTTTGCTCGCGGCGCGAAGCCGATGCCTGGATAGAACGCGGTTGGGTACGGGTCAACGGTCAGCCGGCCCAGATGGGCATGCAGGTCGGCGCGCAAGACCGCATCACGATTGAACGGGCAGCCCAAGCGCAACAACAACAGCAAGTCACTTTTTTGCTGCACAAACCCGTGGGTTATGTCAGCGCTCAGGCCGAAGATGGTCATGCCCCAGCGGTCACCCTGTTGCAGCCTAGCAAGCGCTGGGCGGGTGACCAGTCACCGACTCGATTTCATGCCGGGCAGTTGCGTGGGCTGGCCCCGGCGGGTCGGCTGGACATCGACTCGGTGGGCTTGTTGGTCTTGACCCAGGACGGTCGGGTGGCGCGCCAGTTGATTGGTGAAGATTCGGGCGTGGACAAAGAGTATTTGGTGCGGGTGCACTGGCACGGCCCGCAGGGCCTGGTGACGCAAAACATCAGCAGCGTATTTCCAGCCACGCAGTTGGCCCGTCTTCGGCACGGCCTGTCGCTCGACGGTCAAGCGCTGAAACCGGCGCAGGTTGACTGGCAGAACCCAGAGCAATTGCGCTTTGTGCTCAACGAGGGAAAAAAGCGCCAGATACGGCGCATGTGCGAGCAAGTGGGCCTGCATGTGGTGGGTCTGAAGCGTGTACGGATGGGACGCGTGACCTTGGGTCAACTACCACTGGGGCAGTGGCGGTATCTGAGGCCGGATGAAAAATTTTGAGCAAGTGTTCGCGAATCGTGAATTAATTTTTTAGTTTATAAAAAATTAATTTATTGTAGACTAGGTATTCATTTGGGGATCGTGTATGACCATCAATCTGAATACCCCACCCCAAAAAAAACCCGTGCAACTCACCCAATCAAAGAAAAAAGCCTTCTGCACACACTTGACGCACGAAGATGAAATGGAATTGCTAAAGCGCCAAGCGGACACCATCAACCGCAGTCCTGCAAGTGCCTTGGGCGTGATTTTGCGTATGGTGTGATTGTTGAGGTCGGCCACATAGAGGTTGCCCCAGGTGTCAATGGCCATGCCCTTGGGGACTTGAATTGGCCAGTGCGGACCCCATATGGGAGGTTTGACATTTTTCTGAGCAAAATATGAGCACCCAGACCCATGCCTTTCAAGCCGAAGTGGCCCAGCTGTTGCACCTGGTCACGCATTCGCTGTATTCGAACAAAGAAATTTTCTTACGCGAGCTGGTCTCGAATGCCTCGGACGCCTGCGATAAATTGCGCTACGAGGCCTTGAACCAAACGGACTTGTTCGAAGACGCACCTAACCTGGAAATACGGGTCTCGTTTGACCAGCAAGCGCGCACCCTGACGATTGCCGACAACGGCATCGGGATGAACCGACAAGAAGCCATTGATCACCTGGGCACGATTGCCAAGAGTGGCACACGCGACTTCATGAGCCGACTCAATGCCGAGCAAAAGAGCGATGCCAAAGACCAGGGGTCGCTGATCGGCCAGTTTGGTGTCGGTTTTTATTCGGGCTATATCGTCGCCGATCAGATCACGGTCGAGTCGCGCCGGGCCGGGCTGAGCGCGCATGAGGGGGTGCGCTGGATCAGTGGCGGCACGGGCGAGTTCACGGTAGAAGACATCGACATGCCCACACGCGGCACCCGAGTGATTTTGCATTTGCGCGAAGATGCGCAAGAGTATCTCAACAACTGGAAGTTGAAGTCGATCATTGCCAAGTATTCGGACCACATCTCCTTGCCGATTTTGATGCGCAAGGAAGAGTGGAAGGAAGGCGAAAACGATCAGCCCGGCGCAATGGTGATGACCGATGAATGGGAGACCGTGAACAAGGCCAATGCCTTGTGGTCGCGCGCCAAGAAAGACGTGACCCCCGAGCAATACGACGAGTTTTATAAAGCCATCAGCCATGACCATGAGGCCCCTTTGGCCTACAGCCATAACCGCGTCGAAGGCAGCACCGAATACACCCAGCTGTTGTATGTGCCGTCCAAGGCGCCGTTTGATCTGTGGAACCGAGAGAAACGCGGCGGCATCAAGTTGTATGTCAAGCGCGTGTTCATCATGGACGATGCCGAGGCCCTGATGCCGGTGTATTTGCGCTTTGTCAAAGGCGTGGTCGATTCGGCCGATTTGCCGCTGAATGTGAGCCGCGAGCTGTTGCAAGAAAGCCGCGATGTGAAGGCCATCCGTGAGGGCAACACACGCCGTGTCTTGGCCATGCTCGAAGACCTAGCCAAGCGCGATCAGGCGGGGGAAAATGCCAGCGAGGAAGATCAAAAGGACGCAGGCAAATACAGCCGCTTTTATGCCGAGTTCGGCGCTGTACTCAAAGAAGGATTGGGCGAAGACTTTGCCAACCGCGACAAAATCGCACGCCTGTTGCGATTTGCCAGCACGACCTCAGAGGCGGTCAGTGTGTCACTGGCCGACTACAAGGCGCGTATGAAGGAAGGGCAGGACGCCATTTATTACATCACCGCCGACACCTTGGCGGCGGCCAAAAACAGCCCCCAATTGGAGGTCTTTCGCAAAAAGGGCATCGAGGTGTTGTTGATGAGCGATCGGGTGGACGAATGGGCCCTGAGCTTTATGACCGAGTTCGACGGCACCCCGCTGCAAAGCGTGGCCAAGGGGTCGGTTGATTTAGGCAAGTTGCAGGACGAGGCCGAGAAAAAAGCCACCGAAGAAGCGGCTGAAACCTTCAAGCCCGTGCTGGCCAAATTGAAAGAGGCCCTGAAAGACAAGGCCGACGATGTGCGCGTGACCTCGCGTTTGGTCGATTCACCGGCCTGTCTGGTGGCAGCGGATCAGGGCATGAGCCTGCAACTGGCCCGAATGCTTAAACAAGCGGGCCAAGCGGTCCCCGAGAGCAAGCCGATTTTGGAGGTCAACCCCGAACACGCATTGCTGAAAAAACTGGCAGACGATGCGAACCCCCATTTTCATGACTTGGCTCACATCGTGTTTGATCAGGCCTTGTTGGCCGAAGGCGGTATGCCGCAAGACCCGGCCGCTTATGTGCGTCGCGTGAACGCCTTGTTGGTCTAAGCCCTGTCTGTGGGGCGCGCCAGGCGCTTGGCCAGCCCCAGTCCCAGCAAACCCAGTAACCACAGCGGCCACAGCCCCCACGCTCCAGCCCAGCGGGCGTAAGGGGTGGCCGCTCCGCTGCGGCCACTGACCTCGGATTGCAAAACGCCGCGTTGCCAATGCGGCAGTCGAGCCTGCACCTGCCCCTGATGGTCGATGACCACGGTCACGCCCGTGTTGGTGACACGCACCATGGGTCGTTGCAGTTCGAGGGTGCGCAGTCGGGCCATATGGAGGTGCTGATGTTGCGCAATGGTGTCGCCGAACCAGGCGATGTTGCTGAAATTGAGCAAGACATGGGGCCCGCCCTCGGGGTAGCTCCAAAGCCGCGCCAATTCTTCGCCAAACAAGTCCTCGTAACAGATGTTGGGGGCCCAACGCAGGCCAGCCCAAGTCCAGGCCGGCTGCGGTGAGGGGCCGCGAACAAATTCACCCAGCGGAATTTGCATCGCCTGGACAAACCAGGCAAAGCCCCAGGGTATGAATTCGCCAAAGGGCACCAGATGGTGTTTGTCATAGCGGTAGTCGGGCCCAGCGGCATTGGTGCCGGGCACAGTACCGGCAAAGGCCAACACGCTGTTGCTGTATTCGGAGCCTTGGGGGGAGCGCCATGGTGCGCCGATCATGACGGCCTGCTCAGCGCTCGGCGGGCGCAGGGCCTGCCACCACGGTGCAGGCCACAGTTCGGTGGTCAGGGCAAAGGCGGTCTCTGGGGCCAGGATCAAGCCGGGACCCGCCTGCGTCAACTGTTCGAGGTACCAGCGCGGGGCACTGAGGCGTTGCTCTTGGTATTTCTGGTCTTGCGGGACATTGCCTTGCAGCAAGGTCAGGGGCACGCGCGCGAGTTCTTGAGTGGTGTCGGCCGCGCGCCAGGGTTGGGACAAGGCCAATAGCGTGGCCAAGGACATGACCATGGCGCCGCCGCGCATGAGGCTGGCACGCAAACCCCAGGCCCAAGCCAGACACCAGGCCAACAGGGCGGCCACCGCCCCCATGCCGTAGACGCCCAACCAGGGGGCCAGCACGGCCAGCGCTGAATCGACATGGGCATAACCCGAAACGCCCCAGGGGAAACCGGTGAGCCATTGGGCACGAGCCAATTCAGCCAGCAAGCAGGCGCAAGCAAATGCCAAGCCTTGCACCCCGGCACCAGCGCGCGAGCCCACCAAAGCCCTGGCCAAGCCCAGAGCCAGAGCCAGGTATAAACCCAAGGCGGCTTGCAAGGCCAGCACCGCGAGGACCGCCCAGACTGCGGGCAGGCCGCCGTATTGGTGCATGGAAATGTAGAGCCACCAGGTAGCAGCGACACCATGCACCGTCGAAAACCACCAGGCCCAAAGCGCGACGGTGCGGGCGCGTGGATTGTGCAAGAACACCCATGCCAAGAGTGCCAGGCCGAGCACTTGCAATGCACCCAGCGCTTGTCCCTGCTCGGGCCAGGCCAAAGATAAGGCCTGCGCCAGCCCACCGAGCCCTGCCAGGGCGAAGGCTATCCTGCCGCTCAGGCCAGCGGCCGAACTTTGAACCATTTGACAGCACCCGCGCGGGCGAGCATGACCTCAAACCGCAAGCCAGCCATGTCGTGGACCTCGCCGCGTGTCGGTACTCGACCCATGCGGTGGGCGATCAGGCCGCCGATGGTGTCGAAGGCATCGGCCCCTTCTTCGGTGGGCAGCAAGACACCAAAGGCCTGATTGATGCGCTCAATGGCGACGTCGCCCCCGACGCGGTAACTGCGGTCAGCCAGGGTGTAGATGTCGCCGCTTTCGTGCTGGGTGTCAAACTCGTCTTCGATTTCGCCAACGATTTCTTCCAATACGTCTTCAATAGTCACCAGCCCAGCGATGCGACCAAACTCGTCGACCACCATCGCCAGGTGGTTGCGGTTGTGACGAAAATCGCGCAACAGATCGGTCAGGCGCTTGCTCTCGGGGACAAAGGTCACCGGGCGCAGCAAGGCCTTGAGATGGATTTCGGGGGCGCGCTGCAATTTGAGCAAGTCTTTGGCCATCAAAACACCGATGATGTTTTCACGCTCACCTTCAAACACGGGGTAGCGCGAGTGGGCGATGTCGATGACCTGATGCAAGATGTCTTCAGGCGTTGCCGCGATGTCGATGAGGTCCATGCGGGGGGCAGCGATCATGACGTCGCCTGCGGTCATGTCGGCCACCTGCAAAACGCCTTCAATCATGCGCCGGCTGTCGGCACTGATCAGCTGCCGTTCTTGCGCCTGACTGAGCATGCGCAGCATCTCCTCGGGCGAATCGGGGCCGGGGTGAAGAAACTCGGTGATTTTTTGGATCAGGCTGCGCCGATTTTGGGCGGCAGCCAAGGAAGGGTGAGGGTCTGACACTGGGAGGTGCTGGGGTGAGCCAATTCGGCGACACCCATAGGATAGCCCAAGTCGAGAACCACTAAAACCCCATGCACATGGGCATGAAGCACAATGGGGGTATGCACGGTTTACCTGAAAACATGACTTTTGTGCAGCGCGGCTGGTTGTCGGCCAACCATCTGCTGCTGACCCACGACGACGAAACCGTTTTGATCGACAGCGGCTATGTGTCGCACGCCCAACAGACCCTGGGCCTGGTGGCCCACGCCCTGAAGGGCCGGACCCTGGATCGACTGATCAATACCCATTTGCACAGCGACCATTGTGGCGGCAACGCAGCCTTGCAGACGCAATACCCGGCCTTGCAAACCACCATCGCGCCGGGCTTGGCACAAGCGGTTGCGAACTGGAACCAAGATGAGTTGACCTATCTGCCGACCGGGCAAGACTGTCCGCAGTTTGAGTTTCAGCGCCTGATGTCCCCTGGTGACGAGATGGTCTTGGCCGGTCGGCATTGGCAGGTTCATGCGGCACCTGGACACGACCCGCATTCGGTGATGTTGTTTCAGCCCGACGCTGGGGTGCTGGTTTCAGCCGATGCTTTGTGGGAGAACGGCTTTGGCGTGGTGTTTCCCGAGATCGAGGGCGAGGACGGTTTCACGGGCATCGGCCAGACCCTGGATTTGATCGAAAGTCTGGCACCACGGATCGTGGTGCCCGGTCATGGCGAAGTCTTTACCGACGTTGAGGGCGCCCTGACCAGAGCCCGCTCACGACTGGAAAGCTTCAGGGCCCAACCCGCCAAACACGCCAGCCATGCGGCCAAGGTCTTGCTCAAATTCAAATTGCTCGATTGGCAACACATCGCGGACCCGGAACTGATGGCCTGGTGCCAGGACTGCCGCTATTTGCACGAATTGCACAGCCGCTTTTTCGAAACGCTGGCACTGCAGGACTGGGTCATGCAGTGCATGGCCGAGCTGGTCAAGGCCGGTGCGGCGCAGCGCGATGGGGTGTATTGGGTAAATTTAAGTTAGTTTCCAGTGACCAGCCCCAACTGGCTGGAGATCCGATTTGGCCTACTGCGGTTAGCCATTCGACAACAACGGTTAGCAAAAAAAGAAAAGGCCCGTCTGTTAAGACGGGCCTTTTCGGGCTGTAAGAGCCTGACGATGTCCTACTTTCACACGGGCATCCGCACTAT
>CAYMJT010000115.1:0-7706 GCA_964390775.1 uncultured Bordetella sp. | reverse complement strand
GGGTCACCCACCCGGCTCGGTGCTACCTACCCGCCAGCTCTGCGGAGCCACATCATCGCTGGCCTACTTGGTATTGCTGCGCGTAGAGATTGCCCGTTTCACCCGAACTCAATCGGCTCGTCTCTGTTGCTCTGATCCTCACCTCACGGTGGAGAGGTGTTACCTCCTACGCTGCCCTGCGCAGTCCGGACGTTCCTCCAGTGCGGCCTTTCGGCCCTTGCACCAGCGACGGCCTGGTGAACTTCACCCCGTCATTATCGTTTGAAAGCATCCAATTCGCGAATCCGCTCAACGTGGGCCGTCAGAGATCGCATCGCCACCGGCCACAGCCTTGAGGGAACGTCGTCATAGGCCCGCTCGACCCAGTCTTGCATGCTGCCTTGAGGCCAGTTTTGCATCACCCGCATGATCTTGGCTTCGCGTTGCAATCGGTGCGCCTTCAGGCGTCGGATCACATCGGCGGCATCGTACGGGCCGCCGTCGAGGTTGCCCAGCACATGGCCGTGGGCCGGCAAAATGAACTCAATGCGGTCGCTCTCACACGCTGCCAGCAAAGCGTCCAACGAGCGGATGTAGTCGCCCATATGACCATCTGGCGGATCGATCACCGTGGTGCTGCCATTGAGCACATGATCCCCGCTGAACAGCAAACCGTCCTCTTCCAGAATCAGACACACATGATTGGCTGCATGCCCGGGCGTGTGCAACACGCGCAGGGTGTGTGTTGAACCAGCACCCGAGAGCACCAGGCGCTCGCCATCGGCCAACTCGCGATCGGGCACGAAATGACTGGCCTCGCGCGCAGTGGGCATGGAACTCAAACCCAAGATCGCGGGCCGCTGGCCGTGTTGCTCGCACAAGGCCTGCAAGGGGCGCGCACCCGGCGAGTGATCGGGGTGCGAATGGGTACAAACAATCAGACGCACATCGCCGCCTGCAGCCCGCCACAAGCGCTCTAGGTGGGCGCTGTCGTGCGGACCCGGGTCAATCACGATATGCCCCGTGTCAGGGTCGCCCACCACATAACTGTTGGTTCCTGGCCCGGTCATGACGCTGGGGTTGCCGCAGGTCAAGCGTTGCAAATTATTCAGCAGCGCCACGGGCTGATCGTGTTGCCAGGCCAATTCGTGGGCGATTTGGCCATCGGGGCAAGTCAAGGCCAACTCACCATAGGCGGCCTCGTGTTCCATGAATCGCTCTTCGTGCCCTTGGCGCCAACCGGCCCTGGGGCAACTGGTGAACCAGGGTTGATCGCTGGCACAGGCCTGCAGCACCGACTCCACATTGAGGTGAGTTTGCAAGCGCTCCAGGGTGCGGATGGTTGGAAAGATCATGAAAAAATCACCCGCCCGGTGACGCTCCAGGGCTTCGCTGGGGCGCACCCAGACGGGCTCGAACTGTTCTTTTTCATCGGCCACAGGGGTCTGGCCCGCCGGCATGCGCGCCACCAGGAATGGCACGTCAAAACGGCGTGGCAAATCGCGATCGGTGATCCAGTGCGCCAGATAAAAAACCCCGTCCACCGCCAAGCGGTAACCCATTTGGCGGCATTGCTCGGCCAGGGGAGCCTGACGATCAAAACGCAGCACGTCACTGGCGTCGGCCCACTGCCCGTCGGCACGATAGGCCAATAGGACCCCCAGTTCTTCCAGACTCTCACGGATGGCCGCCAGACACCGAATCGACAACGCCTCGCTTTGGCCTGCGCGGCGCTGGCAGACCTCCAGCGCTAAAGCGTCTGTGGGGTCGATGCCGCCGCCTGGAAACACATAGGCCCCGGGCGCAAAACTGGCCTGGGTCGAGCGCCGGGTCATCAGCACCTCCAGACCTTGGGGGCCGTCACGCAGCAACAAAAGAGTGGCGGCGTCGCGTGTGGGGGCGATGGCACGCGGCGCATGCCGCAATTGACTCGGACGGACCATGGTGAGTTTCCCTTTTATTCTGGCTGCACACCGGTGGTCAGCAGAATGCGGGCCACCATGTTGTAGCTGGCAATGGTGGTCGTGATCTCGACAATTTCGGTCGTGTCAAAGTGTTGTTTCAGACGCGCAAACAAGGCGTCGTCAACTTTGATCTGGCGCGTCATCTGCGCAGCCCACTGAACCACCAGCTGTTCGCGCACCCCCAGGCTCGCCTCGCTCACGCCGCTCTCAGGGCTGTTGGCCGCAGCGCGTCCCAAGGCTTCGAGCTCGGCATCGCTGCCGCCCGCCTTTTTAAACTCAGGGGCGTGGTGGTGATACTCGTAGTGGGCGGTGGTCAGCAAGGCCACGGTGCAAATGGCCAATTCGCGTAACTTGGGCGAGGTGCTCAAGTCTTGCCGCAGGTGTTTCATATAGACATTCCAGCCCCGCGCGATGGGCTCGCTCCACAACAACACCCGATCCAGGTTCAGCAGTTGCCCGCCGCGCCTTTGCGCGATGGCTTCGACCAGTTCGCTGGGTTGGGGTTTGGCTTCGGGCGTCCAGGCAGGGATTTTCATGTGGCTTCCATTCAAAAACTTGGGAACTGGCCCCAATTATTCAATAATGTGGCCCATGAGAGTGCCTTTCACCAAAATGCAAGGAGCCGGTAACGATTTCGTGGTCCTTGACGAGACCCGCGGCCATTGGCATCTGACCGCCCAACAGTATCGTTTTCTGGCTGACCGGCACTTCGGTGTCGGGGCCGATCAGATCCTGAGCGTGCGCGCCAGCCCCACGCCCGAGGCTGATTTCGAATACGTCATCCACAACGCCGACGGCGGCGAAGTCGAGCAGTGCGGCAATGGCGCGCGCTGTTTTGTCCGTTTCGTCAAAGAACGAGGCCTGACCCACAAATCCGAAGTGCGGGTCAAAGTCCAAGGCGGCATCATCACCCTGCACGAACAATCCGATGGCCGCGTCCGGGTAGACATGGGTCAGCCGGTGTTTGAATGGCCACTCATTCCCTTTGACCCCAGCCACGCCCAGCCTGGCGTCAGCCCTCACACCGACTTTCCCCTGTGGCGCCTGGCCTTGCAGGGCAACGAAGTGGCCGAAGTCGCCGTGCTCTCGATGGGCAATCCGCATGCTGTTTCCTGGGTCCAAGACATCGAACTCGCACCCCTCGAGCGCCAAGGACCCCAGATTGAGCGTCACCCGGCCTTTCCCCGGCGCGTCAATGCGGGCTTCATGCAAATCGCGCATCGGGGATTGATCCATTTGCGCGTATTCGAGCGCGGCGCTGGCGAGACCCTGGCTTGTGGCAGCGGCGCTTGCGCGGCCGTGGTGGCCGGCATCCGACTCGGCTGGTTAGACCCCTGCGTCGAGGTCCAAACCCGGGGCGGCCGATTGACCATCGAATGGCCTGGTCTGGGTCATCCGGTGCGCATGACCGGGCCGGCACAAACTGTTTTTCATGGCGAAATCGAGATTCCCGAATGAGCAATTCCAACCCCATGCACCCCATCACCGAAGACGACATCGCCAATTATTTGGTGCACAACCCCGATTTTTTCCATCGCCACGCCGAACTCTTGTCCACCGTTCGTCTGTCCAGCCCGCATGGTCAACGAGCGGTCAGTCTGCAAGAACGTCAGGCCGAGATGCTGCGCGAAAGAATTCGCGGCCTAGAGGGGCGCATCATGGACATGATTCGCCATGGCACCGAATACAGCGCCCTCAATGACCGATTGCTGCGTTGGGCCGCCAGTTTGCTGACCGCCGCCGATGCGGTGCGTTTGCCGCCCCTGATGGTCGAGCAAATTCAAACCCAATTTTTGGTGCCCCAAGCCGCCATCCGCTTATGGCGGGTCAGCGCGGCACACACCGATCAACCCTATGCCCAAGCCGTCAGCGCCGAAGTCCAAGCCTGGGCCGAGACACTCAGCGCCCCCTATTGCGGGGTGCCAGCCCACGAAGAACTGGTGCACTGGCTGGCGCAAGCGCAGGCAGTGCAGTCCATGGCCGTGGTGGCCCTGCGGCACCCCGAAGGCGAGTTGTTGGGTTTGCTGGTGTTGGCTTCACCTGACCCCCAGCGCTACCACGCCGGCATGGGGACCGATTTACTCGAGCGCATCGGTCACTTGGCCGGGGCGGCCCTGTCGCGCCTTGCCGGGGCCGACTAAAGTCCAACGGTTTTCACGCTCCAAACCTCCACGCATGAACACCGCTCCCCCGCCGACCCACCTGCACCCCCAGTTTGTGCGCTACCTCGAGCACGTGCGTTTCGAGAAGCGCTTGGCCGAGCGCACCTGCGAGTTGTACCGGCAAGACCTGATCAAATTACAGGCACTGTGCCACAAGGAGGCCCTCGATCCATTGCAGGTACAAGCCCATCATCTGCGCACCTGGTTGGCGCGCATGAACCACAGCGGCCGCAGCGCCCGGGGCATTGGGCTCATCTTGTCGGGCTGGCGCGGTTTTTACACCTGGGCCACCCGCGAGGGCTTGGTGGCGGCCCATCCGGTCCTGGGGGTGCGAGCCCCCAAGGCAGCCAAACCCTTGCCCAAGGCCCTGACGGTCGATCAGGCGGTGCGTTTGGCCGAGCATCGCTCCCAGGTCTTGGACAGCGAACAAGACCGCTGGCTTGATGCCCGCGACGCAGCCATGGCCGAGTTGATGTACGGCAGTGGCCTGCGGGTGGGCGAGCTGGTCGGCCTGGACCTGAGCGACAGCCCCCAGGCTCGTGGCTGGCTTGACCTGACCCAAGGCATGGCCCATGTCTTGGGTAAAGGATCCAAACGCCGCAGTGTGCCCATGGGCCAAGCCAGTGTGCAGGCCCTTAAAACCTGGCTATCGTTGCGCGATCGGGGCCTGAGCGCGCCCGCCTTGGCCAACAATGCCTGCTTCATCGCTTGGGGGGGTGCCCGCTTAAGCGCCACCTCAGTGTGGGCCCGCTTGCGCCGCCGCGCCTTGCAGGCCGGCCTGGACGTGGCGGTCCACCCGCACATGTTGCGTCACTCTTTTGCCAGCCATGTGTTGCAGTCCAGTGGCGACCTCAGGGCTGTGCAAGAACTCTTGGGTCACGCCCAGATCAGCACCACCCAGGTCTACACTCGCCTCGATTTTCAGCACCTGGCCAAAGCCTACGACGCGGCCCATCCGCGCGCACGCCGCAAATAAGTCGCTCTGCACCCAGGAAGCTTTGCTCAGAACTGGCCTGGGCGACAATCGGGGCATGAAGACCCTCAGACTCAAACCGGGTAAAGAACGCTCTTTATTGCGCCGACACCCCTGGATTTACGACAGCGCCATCGCCAAGGGAGGCGCCGATGCCGGTGAAACCGTGCGCGTCGAATCCGACAGCGGACAATTTCTGGGCTGGGCCGCCTACAGCCCCAGCTCGCGCATCCGAGCCCGCATTTGGACTTTTGAGCCCGAACAACGGGTCGATACCGATTTCTTTCGCGACACTTTGCGCACCGCCATTGCCGCCCGTCAGCGCTTTGACATTCAAAGCGACGGCGTGCGCCTGGTTCACGGCGAAGCCGACGGCTTGCCCGGCCTGATCGTCGACCGTTATGGCGACACCTTGGTGGCTCAGTTTTTGTCCAGCGGCACCGAGCGCTGGAAAGCCACTTTGGCCGACTTGTTACTCGAACTCACTGGCTCCCACCGCTTGTACGAACGCTCTGACTCGGGGGTGCGCAACCTCGAAGGGCTGGCGCCAGTGAACGCTTGGTTGCGGCAACCCTCTGGCGACGACGGTCACACCGAACTCACCTTGCGCGAGCATGACTGGCAGCTCACCCTGGACGTGGCCCAGGGTCATAAAACAGGTTTTTATTTGGACCAGCGCGACAGTCGTCACAAATTCGCCCAGTACACCCGCCGACTGGGCTTTGAGCGCGTGCTCAACTGTTATTGCTACACAGGGGGGTTTACTGTGGCCGCCTTGCACGGCATGCGCGCGGGAGGGACATTGCAGCGGGGTGGGCGCGTGACCTCCATTGACTCTTCTGGGCCAGCCCTGGAGCGGGCTCGCGCTCACCTGAACATGAACGGATTTGACGCCGACGTGGCTGAATGGATCGATGCCGATGTCAACCAGAGCTTGCGTCGCTTCCATCAGGAGGGGCGCAGCTTTGACGCCATTGTGCTCGACCCACCCAAGTTCGCACCAACCGCAGCCCACGCCGAGCGCGCCGCCCGAGCCTACAAAGACATCAACCGACTGGCCTTCAAAATCCTCGAGCCTGGCGGTGTTTTATTCACCTACAGCTGCTCTGGCGGCATCGACGCCGATCTATTCCATAAAATCGTTGCCTCAGCGGGTTCCGACGCTGGCGTCGATGGCTACATCAGCGAACGCTTGCAAGGCGCACCCGATCACCCCATGACCATTCGATTCCCCGAAGGCGAATACCTCAAGGGGCTGGTGGTGGTTAAAAAGTAAGCCACCCCTTGTTTCTGACCCGCCTACAATCTGGCCTATGCTCATACCTGCCACCATCCTCACCGGTTTTTTGGGTTCCGGAAAAACCACCCTGCTCAAGCGAGTGTTGTCTGAATCGCACGGTCAAAAGATTGCCGTGATCGAAAACGAATTCGGCGAAGAGAACATCGACAACGATATTCTGGTCACCGAGACCAAGGAGCAAATCATCCAGATGAGCAACGGCTGTGTCTGTTGCACCATCCGCGAGGACTTGCGCACCACCTTGCAAGACTTGGCCGCCAAGAAACGCAAAGGCGAACTCGATTTCGACCGTGTGGTGATCGAGACCACGGGCTTGGCCGATCCGGGTCCCGTAGCGCAAACTTTTTTCATGGACGATGAAGTGGCCGAGAGCTTTTTGCTCGACTCCATTCTGACCCTGGTCGACGCCAAACATGCGGCGCAGCAACTCAACGACCGCCAAGAAGCGCGGCGTCAAGTCGGCTTTGCCGACCAAATTTTCATCAGCAAGGCCGACCTGGTCAGCACCGCCGAACTCGATGCCTTGCAGCATCGACTCAAGCACATGAACCCGCGCGCACCCCAGCGCTCGGTCCATTTCGGCGAAGTGGCCCTGTCCGAGGTCTTTGATCTGCGCGGCTTCAATCTGAATGCCAAACTCGACATCGACCCCGATTTTCTGTCCGAGGGTGAGCACGACCACCATCATCATCACCACGATCACGAGCATGGCGAACATTGCGATCACCCCTCTCACGCCCACGACCATGGGCATGGGCATCACCATCATCACGACGACGATGTGAAAAGCTTCGTGTTCAAGGCCACACGTCCCTTCGATCCGGCCAAGCTCGAAGACTTCTTGGGTGCCATGGTCAACGTCTATGGACCTCGCATGCTGCGCTACAAGGGTGTCCTACACATGAAAGGCACCGAACGCAAGGTCATTTTCCAGGGGGTGCACCAACTCATGGGCAGCGATCTGGGCCCCGAATGGGCCAGTAACGAGCCCCGCATGAGCAAAATGGTGTTCATTGGCATTGAATTACCCAAAGATATTTTTCTTCAGGGCTTGGAACAGTGTTTGAACTGAGTAAAATCCGCGCGCCACATCTCATCGGAGCGCCGATGAGTCCTGCTTCGACCCGAGTGTGAAGCGTTAAAAACGTGAGGAGACCGCACGTGAAAGCCAAACCCAAAACCAAGGCCACTGCCAAACCTGTGGCCAAATCGGCTCGCACGGCACCCAAATCCAAGCCCGTTGCCAAAGCCTCTAAACCTGCCAACAAACCCGCCAGCAAGTCAGCCAGTAAACCTGCCGCCAAAGCAGCGCCCAAGGCCAGCAAGCC
>CAYMJT010000114.1:0-7797 GCA_964390775.1 uncultured Bordetella sp. | reverse complement strand
CACCTCGATGAGTTGATGGCCCAGTCGCTGGTCAAGCTTGAACATGGGGTTTATGCGCTGACCTGAAACAGCGCCGCATTCGATATGATGGGGCCATGAACAAGACTGGTTTTTATACCCACCCCGATTGTCAGCGCCATGACATGGGTCGGGGGCATCCAGAATGCCCCGAGCGCATGGCGGCCATCCGTGATCGCCTCTTGGCCACTGGCGTGAACCAGGGTCTGTTGGAGCGCGACGCGCCCCTGGCCGAAGCCGACGATTTATTGCTGGCGCACGACTCCAGGCTGGTCCAGGCCGTGTGGGACTTGAACCGTGAGGTGCAAGAAGAAATTGCCCATGGAGGCAGAGGCCTGGCCCACATTGATCCGGACACCGCCTTGAACGGTCACAGCCTGAACGCGGCCTTGCGCTGCGTGGGGGCAGCCCTGGCAGCCACCGATGCGGTGTTGGCGGGCGAGCTGGACAACGCCTTTTGCTCGGTGCGCCCACCGGGGCACCACGCCACGCGGGCACGATCAATGGGGTTTTGCATCTTCAACACCGTCGCCATCGCAGTGTTACACGCCCTCGAGCGCCACGGCTTGCAAAGGGTGGCCGTGATTGACTTTGATGTGCACCACGGCAATGGGACCGAAGACATTTTGGGTGGCGACCCTCGGGTGCTGATGTGCAGCACTTTTCAACACCCCTTCTACCCTTATTGCGGGACCGAAGATGTCCCCAGCAATATGGTCAATGTACCCGTGCCTGCCTACACTGCTGGCAGCGAAATACGGCGCTTGATGGCACAACACTGGTTTGCCGCCCTGGAAGAATTCAAGCCCGAGATGATTTTCATCAGCGCAGGCTTTGACGCGCACCGCGAAGACGACCTGGGCCAACTGGGCATGACTGAGGCCGATTACCGCTGGATCACCGATCAACTCATGGATCTGGCCCAGCGTCATGCCCAGGGCCGTGTGGTGTCGTGCTTAGAAGGGGGCTACAACCTCAGTGCCTTGGGCCGCAGCGTCGAAGCGCATGTGCGCGCCTTGGCCGGCATTTGAATGTCAGCGCCCTACCATGATCGAGTTTGAGCGTCTGCTGCACCATTTGGGAACCACCGAAGCCTGGCTGGAAGTCCTGGCCTTGCTGGCTTTATTGACGGCCTCTTATGCCTGGGTGGCACGCCTGGGGCGCAGGGCCAGCCCTGACTCTGTGTTGCTAGGGCAAAAACCCTGGACAGGCTTGTTATTCCCGCTGCTGGCCTTGGCGGGGGCCTATGCCTGTGAGGTGGCTTGGGCCAGCCATCACAGTCAGGTGTCGGTATTCAAGTTCGCCATTCCCGTGCTGATGTCGCTGGCCGTGATCCGGCTCATGGCACGGGTGCTGCGGGCCGTATTCCCCCGCTCTGAGCTGGCCTTGCGCATCGAACGCACCGTGTCATGGCTGGCTTGGCTGGGGGCGGTGTTGTGGATCATGGGCTTTTTGCCCTGGATGCTGACCGAGCTCGAGTCGATTCGCATCCACTTTGGCAAAACCCGTATCGATTTGCGCACCGTCCTCGAGGGGGCGATGTCTTCGGTCATGGTCTTGGTACTGGCCTTGTGGGTGTCGGCCACCATCGAGCACAAGGTATTGGCCCACACCGTACACGATCTGTCCATGCGCAAAGTGGCGGCCAATGCGCTGCGCGCTTTGTTGCTCTTGGTGGGGCTGTTGTTTGCCTTGTCGGCCGTGGGGGTTGATCTGACCGCCTTATCGGTACTGGGGGGTGCGCTGGGGGTCGGCTTGGGCTTTGGCTTGCAAAAACTGGCAGCCAATTACGTCAGCGGTTTTGTGATTTTGCTCGAGCGCTCGTTGCGCATCGGTGACCATGTCAAAGTGGACGGTTTCGAGGGGCAGGTTAAAGACATCAAAACCCGTTACACCCTGATTCGTGCCCCCAACGGGCGCGAGTCGGTGGTGCCCAACGAGGCCTTGATCACCCAAAGGGTCGAGAACCTGTCTTTGCAGGACTCGAATGTCCTGCTGACGAGTTCGGTGACCGTGGGCTACCAGGCCAATCCGCGTGAGGTGCAAGAATTGTTGACGCAGGCGGCTGCCTCTTGTCCGCGCATCTTGAGCCAACCCGCCCCACATGCCTTGTTGGTCAATCTGGCGGCCGACGGCATGGAGTTCCAGGTCGGCTACTGGATCGGCGACCCCGACAATGGCCAAAACAATGCGCGCTCGGCCGTCAACATCGCTTTGCTCGAGGCCTTGCAAGGGGCTGGGATAGAAATTCCTTTCCCGCAGCGCGAGGTTCGCATTCGGCGTGACACCGACACTGCGTCGAATACAGCGCCAGGACACCCCAACGCATGAGTTTGCACGGGCTCAGGGGCTGGTTTGCCCTGTGCAACAGTCGCCTGCTGCTGGGCGCACTTTGCCTGCTGTGCAGCGTGACCTGGGCAGCGCCTGGCAAACACAAGGCCAAGGCCGCCTCCGCTTGGGGAGAAACGGCCGCTGTGCGCGAGTTGGCGCAAGAATTGGCACGCGAATTTGACTTGCCCGAGACCTGGGCTTTACAACGAATTGACCACGCCCGCCCCCTGCCCCAAATTCGCCAACTGGTCTTGCCGCCAGCCTCTCCCAGCATGAAAAACTGGGCCGCCTATCGCCATCGATTCATCGAGCCACGCCGCATCCAGGCGGGCGTTCAATTCTGGCGGCAAAATGCCCAAGCCCTGCAACGGGCTGAACAGCGTTTTGGCGTGCCGGCCGAGTTGGTGGTGGGCATCATCGGGGTCGAAACCTTGTACGGTCAGCACCAAGGCAAGTTCCCAGTGTTGGATGTGCTGACCACGCTCAGTCTTGATTTTCCGTCTGAGCACCCCAGGGCCGCACAAAGGCAGGCTTTTTTTCGCGCCGAGTTGGGTCACTTTTTACGTCAGGTGCGCGCCGGTGCTTCGATCAAACGCCTGGGGAGTTTCGCGGGCGCCATGGGTTGGCCTCAGTTCATGCCTTCGAGCTGGTCACGCCATGCGATCGACTTTGACGGCGATGGCCGCATCGACTTGAATCGAAGCCCGGTGGACGCCATCGGGTCGGTCGCCCAGTATTTTGTCAACCACGGCTGGCAAAGCGGCATGCCGACGCATTTTCAGGTCGATGTGTCAGACCCCAGCGTGGTGCTGGAAATTCTGACCGGGCCAGACATCGTGCCGACCTTTAGTGCCGAGCGCATGGCCGAGTTGGGCGCACGACTGGAGCCCAAAGCCCAGGCCTTCGAGGGCCCACTGGCCTTGATCGAGTTGCAAAACGGCGGCGCCAGCCCAAGTTATGTCGTCGGCACCTCCAACTTCTATGTGGTCACCCGCTACAACTGGAGCAGCTACTATGCCTTGGCGGTGATTGAACTGGGGCAGGCCGTGAAGGCCGAAATCAACGGTGCAGGGCACAATGCCTCACAGCCATCGCTGCGATGATGTGCCCTGCTCATTTTGCTTGCAACTTCAGCAAAGCGTTATTGCTGGCGATATAAATCTTGCCGCCCGATATCGCCAGCCCTTTCGAATTGCGGTGTAGAGTACGGACATGAAGTGCTCAGGGTTCCAGTCTGGTCGGCGTGGCTTGCATTCGCTCGCTGTGATTTTTCTGCTCACGATGTGGGGATCGCAGTCGGCATGGGCCAGCGATTTGTGGGACCGTTTGCGCAGCGATCGCTATGTACTGCTCATGCGCCATGCGTATGCGCCTGGGGTGGGTGACCCCACGGGTTACTCGTTGCATCGCTGCGAGACCCAACGCAATTTGAACCCTCAGGGCCTCGTCCAAGCCGAGGGCATTGGTCAATGGCTCAGATCACAGGGCGTTTTGAGCGCCCAGGTGTACAGCAGCATCTGGTGTCGCTGTCAGCAAACCGCCGAGCGGCTCAAGTACGGTCCGGTGACCATAGAGCCGGCCTTGGCCTCTTTTTTTGATCAACCGCAGCAAGCATCGCCGCAGACCCGCGCCCTGGAGCAACTGATCGCTCGCAAGTTGATCGACAAAGGCGATCGGGCGCTGATTCTGGTCACGCACCATGTCAACATCGAGGCCTATATGGGGCGCGCGATTGGTTCGGGCGATATGGTGTTGGCCCAGGTCACGCCACAGGGGCGAGTGATCGACTTTGTGATCTATCCCAGCCCATAACCGGGTCAGGCCTTGAAGAGGTCTTTGTGTTGTTCGCGCAGCAGATTTTTTTGCACTTTGCCCATGGTGTTGCGCGGCAACTCGCTGACCACATAACAACGTTTGGGGATTTTGAAATTGGCCAAACGGGCTTTGAGCTGGGCAATGATCTGCTCACCCTCTAGGGTCGCCTGGGGTTTGGCGATCACCACGGCCACGCCCACTTCACCAAAGTCGGGGTGCGGGACCCCCACCACGGCACTCTCGGCAACGCCGGGCATTTCGTTGATGAAGCCCTCGATCTCGGCCGGGTAGACGTTGTAGCCGCCGCTGATGATCAGGTCTTTGGAGCGGCCCACGATGGTGACATAGCCACGGGCGTCGATTTTGCCGACATCACCGGTCTTGAAAAAACCATCCGGGGTGAATTCTTCGGCGGTTTTTTCGGGCATGCGCCAATAGCCGCCAAACACATTGGGCCCTTGGACCTGAATACCGCCGATTTCGTCCACCCCGCAGTCACGTCCTTGGTCGTCGCGCACCCGCAGCTGGACGCCGGGCAGGGGGAAGCCCACGGTGCCACCCCGACGCTCGTCTTGCTTGGCAAAGCGGGTGTCGGCACGATACGGATTGGAGGTCAGCATGATGGTCTCGCTCATGCCGTAGCGCTCCAAGATGGTATGGCCTGTTCGCTGTTGCCATTCCTGGAAGGTCTCGATCAGGAGGGGGGCAGAACCGGCGATAAAGAGCCGCATATTGGACACCGCCTGCCGGTTCAAGGCAGGTTCCGCCAACATCCGCACATAAAGCGTGGGCACGCCCATGAACACGCTGGCCCTGGGCATGTCGGCGATCACCCGCTTGGGGTCAAATTTGGCATGCCAAAGCATGGGGCTGCCATTCAATATGGCCCCATGAATGGCGACAAACAGACCATGCACATGGAAGATGGGCAGTGCATGGATGAGGACGTCGCCGGGGACCCAGCCCCAGTAGGTTTTAAGGACCTGGGCATTGGACAACAGATTACCGTGCGTGAGCATGGCCCCTTTAGAGCGCCCCGTGGTCCCGCTGGTGTACAAAATGGCTGCCAGATCGCTGGCCTGTCGCGGGGCCGGGGTGTGCCGGTCGCTTTGAGCTGCCGCGCGATCGAGCAAGGTGCCGGTGCGGTTGTCGTTCAGCGTGAACACATGGCGGGTGCCAGCTTTGAATGCGATTTTGCTCACCCAACCGTGGTTCGCGCCCGAGCAAACCACCACCGCAGGCTCGGCATTGCCGATGAAGTATTCGATCTCGGCGCTTTGATAGGCGGTATTGAGGGGTAAAAACACATGGCCCGCACGCAAGGTGGCCAAATACAGAATCAGCGCCTCCACCGATTTTTCGACTTGCACCGCGATGCGCGATTGGGCGGCAATATCGAGGCTGTCGAGCAAATTGGCCACCATGGCGCTGGCTCGATCCAGATCCCGCCAGCTGTAACACAGGCCCTGGTCGGTTTCGATGGCGATCTGATCGAGTTGCGCAGGAAAGGCCGCACGCAAGGCGCTAAAGAGGTTTTGATGACTCATGAAAAAAATCAGTCCAGTTTGGCGCCCGATGCTTTGACCACAGCCGCCCATCGCTTAACCTCGGCACTCACGAAGTCGCCAAAAGCAGGGCCAGTCAGGTTGGGAAATTCGGCCCCATTGGCGGCCCAGGCGGTCTTGATCTCGGGCATGTCACGCGATTTGCGTATGACATCCATGAATTCTGCCTGAATGTTGGCGGGGGTCCCTTTGGGCACCCACATGGCGTACCAGGTGCTGACGTTGTAGTCTTTCATACCCAGCTCACCGGCACAGGGAATGTCGGGAAACGATGGGTTGCGCTGTTGCCCGGCCACCATAATGGGCTTGATGCGACCGGCACGAATATGCTGAGCCGAAGACCCCAGTCCGTCAAACATCATGTCCACATTGCCAGCGATCAGGTCTTGCAAAGCCGGGCCAGTGCCTCGGTAGGGGATGTGGGTGATAAAGGATTGGGTTTGCAATTTGAACAACTCACCCGCCATGTGGTGAGCGGTGCCGCTGCCCGCGCTGCCGTAGTTAAAGCGGCCAGGGCTCTTTTTGACCAGATCAACAAACTCTTTGAGGTTGTTGACGGGCATGTTTTTGGGGTTGACGACCAACACATAAGGCACGACGGCCATCAGGGCCAGTGGTACGAAATCGCGTTCGATGTCGTAATCGAGTTTGGGGTACATCGACGGGGCGATGGTGTGGTGCACCGCGCCCATGAAGCTGTGATAACCGTCAGCAGGCAGTTTGGCCGCGACCGAGGCCCCCAGGGTGCCGCCCGCGCCACCCCGGTAGTCGAGGATCAGGTTTTTACCAGTGAATTTATTAAAGGCCAAGGTGAACGGGCGGGCAAAGGCGTCGGTGCCGCCGCCGGCGGGAAAGGGCACTACACAGGTGACGGGTTTGGTCGGCCAGCCCGATTGGGCTTGGGCAGCGCCCAGGACACTGCCCAGGCTCAGGGCCATGACATCGCGGCGATTGATTCCTTGGTGCATGTCCATCTCCTCATGAAACTCAAATTGAACATTGTGCGGCCCAACCTGCCCGGTGGTTCACGACCCGACAACAGACCAGCCCAGGCTATTTTGCCTCTTCGGTGAGGTATTCGCCAGCCTTGGCGACAGCCAGACTGCGCCACCAGAGCCAGGCCCCGAAAACGATCATGGGCACACAAAGCCACTGACCCATGCTCAAACCCAGGGACAAGAGCCCCAAAAAGGCGTCGGGCTCGCGGAAGTATTCGGCCACAAAACGAAAGGCCCCATATCCGAGCATGAAAGCCCCGGAAATAACGCCCACGGGTCTGGGTTTGCGGGCCATGAACCAGAGCCAGGCGAACAAAATCATCCCTTCCATGGCAAATTGATACAACTGCGAAGGGTGTCTGGGCAGCATATCGCCGCTTTGCGGAAACACCATGCCCCAGGGCAGGGCCGGGTCGGCCGGGCGGCCCCACAGTTCTCCATTGATGAAATTACCCACCCGGCCACTGGCCAGCCCGGTCGGCACGCAAGGGGCAATAAAGTCAGTCACCAACAACCAGGGCTGGCGACGCCGATGGGCCCAAAACAACATGGCCACGAACACCCCCAGCATGCCGCCATGAAAACTCATGCCGCCTTGCCAGATGGCCAGCACCTCAAAGGGGTGGCTCAGGTAATAGCCAGGTTTATAAAAAAGGCAGTAACCCAGACGCCCGCCCAGCACCACACCCAAAACACCATAAAACAGCAGGTCTTCAACGGCGGGAGGGTTCCAGATTTCAGGGCGCTGGACATAAGGGAGCTGGCGCAAACGAAGTCGGGTCAGGAACAAAAACAAGGCAAAGGCCACCAAGTAAGTGATGCCGTACCAATGAATGGCCACCGGTCCCAACTGCAATGCCACCGGATCGAACTGGGGATGGGTCAACATGGGCGCGATTGTAGGCCCTGAAAACGATGGTCCTGCGTCACGGTGTTTTATTTCAACTGCGCTAAACTCTTGGTCATGGACACCAAACCGATTCAATTTCAGCGCCGCTCCGCCAACATCACCGAGGGCAAGTCGCGCGCGCCCAACCGCTCGATGTATTACGCCATGGGCTACGAAGAGT
>CAYMJT010000113.1:0-7840 GCA_964390775.1 uncultured Bordetella sp. | reverse complement strand
CCTCCACCCTCTCAACAGGTGGATTACGCCCCGGGCCCGCCCCGGGGTTTTTTTTCGCGCGGCGGCTTTGCAACATGCCGACATTTATCTCTATGGTTAAACTTTTGCTTCGCGCATGGCGGCCAGCTTGCTCAAAGCGGTCGGCCTGCCCCAACTCATTTGCACCAGCCCCGAGCAATACCAATCGCTGGCCATCGATTGGGGGCAACGCCGAGCTGATCTGGCCAAGCTCAAACACACACTCATGACGCAAGCCCACGCACAGGTGTTGTTTGACACGCCGCGCTATGTGCGACACCGGGAGCAGGCCTACCGCACCATATTTGATCGCTCCCGCCAAGGCCAGCCCGCAGCGCCCATCCGCTGGCCCTGACCTAAAATGGGTGCATGCCCAGCCGCTCTGCCTCTCTGACCCCCGCCCAGTACCTGCAACGCATCCTGACCGCCCGGGTCTATGACGTGGCGCAGGAATCGGCGCTGGATGTGGCCAAAAACCTCAGCCGCCGACTGCACAACAAGGTGTTGTTAAAGCGCGAGGACCAACAAGCCGTGTTCAGCTTCAAGCTGCGCGGGGCCTACAACAAAATGGCCCACCTCAGCCCCGAACAACTCCAGCGTGGCGTGATTTGCGCCTCGGCCGGCAATCATGCCCAAGGGGTGGCGCTGGGTGCCTCCAAACTGGGCACGCGCGCTGTCATTGTCATGCCAGTCACGACACCACTCGTCAAAATCGAGGCCGTGCGGGCCCTGGGGGGCGAGGTGGTGCTGCACGGCGACAGTTACTCAGACGCGCATCAACACGCCGTCGAGCTTGAGAAATCGAGTGGCCTGACCTTTGTGCACCCCTTTGACGACCCCGAGGTGATCGCGGGCCAAGGCACCATTGCCATGGAGTTGCTGCGCCAACACCAGGGGCCGCTTGATGCGGTGTTTGTGGCCATCGGCGGCGGCGGCTTGATCTCGGGGGTGGCCAATTACATCAAGGCCGTGCGGCCTGAGATCAAGGTCATCGGCGTGCAGATGAACGACTCGGACGCCATGATGCGCTCGGTGGCTGCGGGCAAGCGCGTCACCTTGCCCGATGTCGGCTTGTTCTCTGACGGCACCGCCGTCAAACTGGTGGGCGAAGAAACCTTCCGCATCGCCCGTGGACTGGTCGATGAATTCATCACGGTTGACACCGACGCTGTCTGCGCCGCCATCAAAGACGTGTTTGTCGACACCCGAAGCATCGTCGAGCCCGCTGGCGCCTTGGCGGTGGCCGCCATCAAGGCTTATGTGGCACAGCACAAAACCCGAAGCCAGACTTATGCGGCCATTTTGTGCGGTGCCAATATGAATTTTGACCGCTTGCGCTTCATTGCCGAGCGCGCCGAGGTGGGTGAAGAGCGGGAAGCCTTGTTTGCCGTCACCATTCCCGAAGAACGTGGCAGTTTTCGCCGCTTTTGCGAACTGATCGGCAATCTCCCTGCATTTGGCGGCAGCAAATCGCCCCGCAACGTCACCGAATTCAATTACCGCATGAGCGATGCCGCACAGGCGCATGTGTTTGTGGGTCTGACCACGTCCGTCCGGGGCGAAAGCGCAAAAATTGCGGCCCATTTCAGCAAGCATGGCTTTCAGGCCTTGGACTTGACCCACGATGAACTGGCCAAAGAACACATCCGTCACATGGTGGGCGGGGCCAGTGAGTTGGCCCAAGACGAGCGTTTGTTGCGCTTCGTGTTCCCTGAGCGGCCTGGGGCCTTGATGAAGTTTTTGTCGACCATGCGCCCTGGTTGGAACATCAGTTTGTTCCACTACCGCAACCAAGGCGCCGACTACGGGCGAATTTTGGTTGGCCTGCAAGTGCCAGCGCGCGACAACGCCGAATTCAAGAAGTTTTTGGCCGAATTGGGTTACCCCAGCGTGGAAGAAACCCACAACCCGGTGTACCGCCTTTTTTTACAAAAATAATCGGCTGGGCTTAGGGTGCGGCTGTGGGTAGCGCCGGCACCGTCAACTCCAGCACTTCCTGGGCCGGGCCCTGAGCGCTGGGCCCCAGGCTGGCGCTGCGCAAACCCACCTGAACCAAAAACCGGCCCGGCTGTACTTCGTCGCCCACTTGGTAGGTCTGGGCTTTTTGACCAGTGGCGGCAATGACGGCCATACCCCCCTGCCCCGCACTGATGACGGCGACCAGGCTCAGGTTGGCCGCTTGCTCCGGTGCCGCCGTGCGCTGGTCAGATACGCCCAAGACCCGCCCCCACGGGGCCAAGGTCGACTGGCTCTGCGGCAGATCGACCCAGCGGGCATCGTGGCCAGCCTGTGGCATGGCACTGAGTTGCAGAACCCAGTAAGCGATGCCGCCCAGGGCCAGCGCAGCCATCAGGGCCGTGACCAGGCCATGGGCCCAGATGAGAGGTTTGTGCGGGGGGGATGTCATTGTTGGATTAAGGCATTATGATGCCGATATGCGACATTTTGACCTATATCCTCCATCCAAACAAGCGCTGGCACGCCGCGCCCGTGGTTTCACCCTGATCGAACTGATGGTGGTGCTGGCCATTTTGGGCGTGCTGGCGGCCTTGATCGTGCCCAATGTCTTGGGCCGGGCCGACGATGCCCGCGTGACTGCGGCTCGCGCCGATGTCAACAATCTGGTGCAAGCGCTCAAGCTGTATCGCCTGGACAACCAAACCTATCCAAGTTCAGCGCAAGGCCTGCAAGCCTTGGTGCAAAAACCCAGTACCGAGCCCATTCCGATGAACTGGCGTCCCTATCTGGATAAATTGCCCAGTGATCCCTGGGGGCGTCCTTATCAGTACCTCAACCCCGGGCTGAAATCGGAAGTCGATGTCTTGTCTTTTGGTGCCGATGGTCAAAGCGGTGGCGAAGGGCGCAACGCCGACATCGGCAGCTGGCAGTAAGCCCCAACCCTGAGTCCATGGGCCGCCTCGATGTCACATTGAGTCGCCCCCAGCGGCCTGTCGCCGGGCCACACACACTCAAGCGATCTGGCGGTTTTACGCTGATAGAGCTGATGGTGGTGCTGGCCTTGGTGGCCCTGAGCATCAGTCTGGTCGCACTCAGCGCTCAACCCAGTGCATCCAGGCAGTTGGAGCGCGAAGGTGAAAGGCTGGCCCTTTGGCTTGAGTCGGCGCGCTTACAGGCGCGGGTGCAAAACCGACCCGTCCTAGTCCGAATGACCCCCAGGGGTGCCGAAATCTGGGGCCTGTCGGCCCCGGGCGAAGCCAGACCTGCCTTGTCTTGGCTGTACCCCGACACCCAAGCCCAAAACACAGACATCACCTTGTTATTGGGTCCCGAACCGATACTGCCTGCGCAAGCCCTGGGCTTGGGCAGTCGGCTGCAAGCCGATGCGCAGGTCTGGGTCGGTACGACTGGCGTTGGGCCATGGCAGGTGCGGCGATGAAAAAAACATTCGACGCGTCGGCACGCGGGCTCACCCTGGTCGAGGTGTTGGTGGCTCTGGTTTTGCTGGCCCTGGCCATGGCCATGGCCAGCCAGGCGATCTCGGGTTGGCTGCGTGCCAGCCAAAGGCAAGGCGAGGCATTGCGCGCTCAACTGTGTGCCGACAACACGCTCAATGAGTTGCGCCTGGCGCGGCAGATGCCCGGCATCGGTTCCCGCAGCCAAAACTGTGATCAAGCCGGGGTCAGTTTGACCGTGCGTACCGAAGTGAACCCGACCCCCAACCCCAATTTTTTTCGGGTTGATGTGCAGGTGTACACGCCGCAATACGCGGTGCTTCGGGTGACTTCCATCGTGGGGCGCTACTGATGCTTAGGCCCAATTCCCGAACCACACGAGGCTTGACCCTGATCGAGGTGCTGGTGGCGCTGGCCCTTTGGGGCTTGCTGACGGCGCTGATGACTCGCGGGCTGGATGTGGTCTTGCGCAGCCAGCAGCAGCAAAGCGAACGCGATGGCATGCAGGCCCGACTGCAAAACAGCCTGTCGCAATGGCAAGCCGACTTGAACCAGATCGACACCGCCTCCGGCATTGCGGCCGGTGTGGACTGGAATGGCCAGATCTTGCGCCTGGTCAGATACAGCACCTACCCCACCCCTGGGTATCGACAAGTGGTGGCCTGGGGCTTGCGCGAAGGCCGCTGGGTGCGTTGGCAATCGCCGCCGCTGTCTCAGCGACAGGCCGTGACCGAAGCATGGCAAAAGGCCCTCGATGCCTTTACCCAAGCCGGTGCAGCAACAGGCTTGGGCGCCAGCGAACCCACCGATTGGGTGGCGGTGCAGTCGTGGCGGGTCTTTTACTATCGCAACGACAGTTGGAGCAATCCCTTGTCCAGTGCGGGCAGCGGTCCTGCCACACCCGACGGCATTCGGCTCGAAATCGACCTGGCCCCGCAAGGGAATTGGGTGGGCCTCTTGCGCAGCGACTGGGTGCGCCCAACCTGGCGGGTGAACCGAACATGAAACCGATCCAACACCCCGCGCGCGGCGCCATCTTGTTGTTGGCCCTGCTGCTGACCGCTCTGGTGGTGGGTCTGGTGAGCAGTGCGCTGTGGCATCAATCGGGACAAATACAGATCGAGAGTGCCGAACGACAACGCCAACAAGGTCAGTGGTTGCTCAACGGGGCCACCGATTGGGCTCGACTGATTCTGCGTGAAGATGCCATCACCAGCAAAGAAGCCGATCATTTGTCCGAACCGTGGGCGGTGCCACTGCAAGAAAGTCGCCTATCCACTTTTCTGTCGGCACAACCGGGGCTGGCCGAGTCCTCCATCGACACCCGACTGGCCGATCAGGTCTGGCTATCGGGCAGCATCACCGACGCGCAAGGCAAGTTCAACTTGACCAACCTCTATCCCAACAACACCGCCGACCCCGTGGCGGTGGCGCAACTCACCCGCTTGTTCGAGTTGTTGGGTTTGGGAGACCAACAGGCTTTGGCCCTGACCGAGCGCTGGTCTCGCACCAGGGGCAACTCGCCGCGCCTGTTGGCGCCGCGCAGCCTGGACGATTTCATGGCTTGGGGTCTATCGCCAGAGTCGATCGAGCGGCTGCGTGCGCACCTCACCATCTTGCCTGATGTGAGCAAACTCAATGTCAACACCGCCAGCCCCGAGGTTTTGGCGGCCACCTTCGAAACCTTGGGCCTGGCGCAGGCCGAACGCCTGGTTCAAAACCGGCTGCGCGCCCCTTGGACCAACGAAAAGAAAGCGCAAAGCGCCATCCCTGCATTCAATACCCAACAACACAGCATCCAAAGCGATTTTTTCGAAGTGAGGGGTCGACTGCGCATGGATTCCATCACCCTGGCGCAAACCGCCTTGGTCAAACGCACGGGCAACGAGGTGATTTATGTGTGGGTGCTTGCCCAATCTCCTACATTGCGCCCCTAAAATGAACGCCTTATGTTAATCATTGGCTTGCCTGACACCGCCGACACGGCCAACACCGACGCCTACGAGCATGCGCGTTTTGGCGAGGACGCACGGTTGATCAGCCAAGGCCTGTTGTCTGTGGCCGAATGGCCCGCTGGCCCCCTGGTGGCTGTGTTGCCCCTGTCTCGTCTGTCGTGGCACAGTGTGCGCTTGCCCGATCTGCCCAAAGCCCAGCGCTTGCCCGCTGTCATTGGCTTGCTCGAAGACCAATGGCTGCAAAGCCCGGCCAGTTTGCACCTCAGCTTGCACCCCATTGAGGGCGCCGCTCCCGATCAACCCAACTTTTGGGTGTGCGCCTGCGATGCCCAGTGGCTGGACCAAGCCTTGCAAGCCCTGATCAAGGCAGGGCGCATGCCGCAAAGACTTTTCCCTGAGTGGGCGCCTACAAACATAGGGCAGGCAGAAACACTGCATGTGTGGGGCAGTGCCGAGCACGCCCAACTGACCTGGTGCAATGCCCAGGGGGTGCTGTGGTCGCACTGGCCCAACCCCTGGCCCCTGTTGCAGTCGACCCCCGTGACAGTCTGGGCCGAGCCAGCGGTGCTCGAATTGACGCAAAAAGTCTGGTCCGCCGATACCCACCCGGTGCGCACCCAAACCCGTGCCGAGCGCTGGTGGGCGGCGACCCAATCCGGCTTCGATATGGCCCAAGGGGCGTGGTCGCAAACCCCCAGTCAACGCTGGCAACGCACGCTGGCTTCGGCTTGGCGAGAGGCGGCGCATCATCCGCGCTGGCGTTGGAGTCGGCGTGCCTTAGGCCTATTGCTGTTGACGCAAAGCTTGGGGCTGCTCGGCTGGGCCTGGTGGGCCGAACAAGCCATGGCCAGCCAACAACGCGAACTGGCCTCGATGTTGACCCAGGCATTTCCGCAAACCCAGTTGGTGGTCGACCCGGCGGCGCAAATGAATCAGGCCTTGCAAAAGCTGCGACGCCAAGTCGGCGCCCCCACCCCCGATCAGGCCGAAGTCATGTTGGGTCATCTCAGCCAGGCCCTGCCCCAAGCCCCCGAGTTGACCCGTCTGCGCTTTGAAGGCCAGAGCCTCACCCTAGAAGGCTTGCGCCTCGATGCCATCGATGCCGCTGGGCAACAGCGTTTGCGCCAGTTGGGCTATGACTTGCAGGCCCAACCCGATGGACTGATCATGCGCTGGAGAGCCCAACCATGAATCAACGGCGCTGGATCTCGATGGCATTGGCAGCGGTGGCCACCTTGGCCTTGCTGTGGGGCTTGTGGCCAGCCTGGACACTGTGGCTGAACCAGGACGAGCGCTGGAACGAGCTGGCACGCCAGCGACAAACCATGCAAGCGGCTTTGCAGGAAGCGCAAACGCTGCAAAAGAAAAGCATGCCCAGCGTGGCCGAAGCCCAAACGCTGATTCAATCCATCGGCAAACAACGCTTGGGCGCAACGGCCAGCACCTTACCCGACTCGGGCATCCAGCTTCAGCTCAGCGCCGTCTCGCCCCAACAGTTGGCCCAGGGCTGGGAAGAAATACGCACCCAGACTTCAGCCAGTTTGTTGCGTGCCGACCTGAAACAAAACGCCGAGGGCTGGAGTGGAACCCTGGTCTTCAAATTGGCACAAAAACCATGAGCCTGAACCGCCTCACTGCTGTACACGCTCGGCCTGACCGATCGGCTTGGTTCGCGGCCTTGGGCGCGACACTGGCTTTGCTGGGGGTCTTGGTGACCCAGTGGCCAGCCGCCTGGCTGGCCAGTGCAGTGCAGCACTTCAGCGGTGGCCGTGTGCTGTTGCTCGAGAGTCGGGGCACCCTGTGGCAAGGCTCGGCGCATCTGGCCCTGAGCGCCGGCGGTGGCAGCACCCCCAGCGCCTGGGCGCAGCGCTTGCACTGGCAAGTCAGCCTGACGGAGCTGAATGCCTTGCAAATTCAATGGTCGACGCCGGGGCAGTCGCAAGCCCCTTGGGTCTGGAAGGCGCAATGGCAGCCGAGTGGTCTGGCGTTTAGCCTGGGCGATGTCGACTGGCAGTTGCCAACCACCTGGCTCTCGGGTTGGGGCGCGCCCTGGAATACCGTTCAACCCGAGGGTGTGTTGCAAATTCAAAGCCGTCAATGGACATGGCGCCAAACCCCGCAACAATGGCGCGCCGATGGTCAGATCACCCTGAGCTTGTTAGGTTTGTCGACCCGCTTGTCGTCCTTGCGCCCACTGGGCGACTATCAATTGGTGCTGCATGGGGGTGAAAGCCCTCGACTGGCGCTGGACACCCTGAGTGGTCCATTGCGCCTAAGTGGCGAAGGCCATTGGCAACAAGGCCGGATCCAATTTCTTGGCCAGGCCTGGGCGCAGGAACCCAGCGATGAAATTGTGTTGTCGAATTTACTCAGCGTGTTGGGCGTACGCCATGGCCCTCGCGCGATTTTGAAAGTGGGATAAAGGAACCCCCCCATGACCCCAATCTGTACCCC
>CAYMJT010000112.1:0-7853 GCA_964390775.1 uncultured Bordetella sp. | reverse complement strand
AAAGGCACCAGGGTCAGGGAAAAAATCAAAGAGCCCAACAAGGCCGTGGTTACCGACAAGGCCATGGGCTGAAAGATGCGCCCTTCGTGTCGCTGCAAGGCAAAAATGGGAATGTGCGCAGCGATGATAATCAACATCGAGAACAAGGTGGGCCGCCCCACCTCGTTGGCGGCCTGGATGATGAGGGTCTTGCGCTCTTTTTCGTTCATGCCCTCGCCACGCTGGGAAAGCCGGTGCATGATGTTCTCGATCACGATCACTGCCCCGTCCACGATAATGCCAAAGTCCATCGCCCCCAGACTGAGCAGGTTGGCCGGGACCCCCATGATTTTGAGGCCCATGAAGGTCGCCAGCAAAGACAGGGGAATGATCACCACCACGGCCAGGCTGGCCCGCAGATTGGATAAAAACAAGTACAGCACCAGCGAGACCAGCAAGGCACCTTCGACCAAATTGCGAAACACCGTGGTCAGCGTCTTGTTCATGAGCCAAGTGCGGTCATAAAAGGGGACAATTTGCACCCCTGGGGGCAGGCCCCGTTGGTTGAGTTGCTCAATGCGTTCTTTAACCGCTTTGAGGACCACGCTGGGGTTCTCGCCTTTGCGCATGATCACAATACCGATCACGGCGTCGTCATCGATGTCTTGGCCGACGATGCCTAGGCGCGGTACGGCCCCCACTTTCACTTGCGCCACATCGCGTATCAAAATCGGAGTGCCGTTGCGCGAGGCCAAGACGATTTCGCCGATGTCGTCGGCAGAGCGCAGCAAGCCGATGCCACGGATGGCGAATTGCTGAGCCCCTTGGGCCACATAGCTTCCGCCAGCGTTTGAATTGCCCCGGCCCAATGCATCGAGCAAATTTTGAAAGGTCAGTTTATGGGCCCGCAGGCGGTCTATGTCGGGTTGTACCTCGTACTGTTTGATAAAGCCGCCCATCGCCACCACATCGGCCACGCCCGGGACCTGGCGCAGGGCGCGCTCGATCACCCAGTCTTCGAGTGTGCGCAAGTCGGTCGTGTTTTGGCCGTCACCGCGCACCCGATACCGCATGATTTCACCCACCGGTGTGGCGTTAGGGGCGATATTGGCTTGCGCGCCAGGCGGCAAGTCGACACTGAGCAACCGTTCGTTGACTTGTTGTCGCGCCAGATTGACGTCGGCGTTGTCGTTGTAGGTGATGACGGTGTAAGAAAGTCCGAACTGGGTGTGTGAGAACAAACGGATCGAGTTGGGCAAGCCCGCCAGCGCAGTTTCAATCGGTAAGGTGACTTGTTTTTCAACCTCTTCCGCAGCGCGCCCCGGATACAGCGCGATCACCGTCACCTGGGTGTCGGTCACGTCAGGGAAGGCTTCGACTGACAGGTTGTTGAATGAAAACACACCGGCCAGCACAAACAGCAAGCTCCCCAGCATGATGAACAAAGGCTGGTTGATGGCAAACTGGATAATGCGCTTCATGGTTTAGCCGCCACCGATTGGCTCTGTTTTTGTTGCGCTTCGTCTTGTGCATTGCGCAGCTCACGCGCCAACAAGAGACCGTTTTGCACCACCACCCGCTCGCCCGCTTGCAAACCCTCGCTGACCAAGACTTCTTTCGGTCCTTCATACAGCACGACGATGCTGCGTGGCTCGAATACACCCGGGGCGCTTTGCACAAACACCATGTGTTGGGCGCCACGCAAAAACACCGCCGTCGAAGGCACCACCAGCGTGTCGGTGAAGGTGCGCTCGAAGTGGGCGGTGGCCAACATCTCGCCCTTGAGCAGGCGCTGCGGGTTGGGCACCACCGCGCGCACCTTGATGGTTCGGGTGCTGGGGTCGATGTAGTCGGCCACGGCACTGATTTGCGCCATGAATGCGGCCTCGGGGAGGCTAGGCACTTTGATCGTGATGTCGCGACCAGGCTTGAGGCTGGGCAGATCCATTTCACGGGCATCGATTTGAACCCACAGTTGTTGCGGGTCGGTGATGACGAACAGGGGCGGCGTGCCAGGGCCGCTTTGGTCGGCGCGCAGCTCTTGTCCTGGGTTGATGTTGCGCTCGACCACCACACCGTGTATCCCGCTGGCCAGCGACAGACTTTGGTCGACGCCTGCAGCGCTGCTGTACAACCTCACGCGGCTGTTGGCGCGCGCCCATTCGGCTTGCGAACGAGCCTCTTCGGCTTGCGCTTGCTCTAACTCTTTACGCGCCAGCACGCCGGCGTCAAACAACTCTTGTTGTCTGCGTAATTGTTTTTGTGCCAAAGCCAGGTCGGCCTGGGCGCGTGCCGCATCGGCCTGTGCCATGCCGAACTCGGGCGAGGCCAGTTGCGCCAATCGGGCGCCCACCTGCACCGTTTGCCCCAGATCGACATGGATGCCAACCACGCGGCCCGAAAAAGCGGGGTAGATGCGCTGGGTCCGCTCTTCGTTCCAGACCAGCTTGGCGGGCAACTCGACACGCAGATTGTGCGCCGATGCAACGGCGGCGGTTTGCAACAGGGTCAGCTGGGGGTGGTCGGCTGGGTAGCGAATTTGGTTGTTCTGGATGATGGGCTGTGCGGGTGCGGCAGTCGGGGCGGTAGCGTCCTGGCAGGCCGTCAATAGGGCAAGGGTGAGGCCGGCGAGGAGACTCCATGGCCCAAGTCGGCCAGCATGGTTAAAGGGTTGGGTGTTCATCGGATGTTCTCTATGGTCAGGGCGGCTTGGGTCAGCTGACGACGAGCCTGCGCCTCGGTTTCGGTATTCAGGAGCAAAACCGCCAGCGCCTTGGCCAGGCCCAGTCGTGCGGACAAGGCTTCGAGCCAGGTGTTGTGGTAAGTGCGTCGGGCGTCTAACAAGTCGGTCAGCGACAGGCCCCCTTTTTGATAGGCGGTTTCGGCCTGCTCTAGCACCTGTTTGGCTTGCGGCAAGATGTCATCACGGTGGGCGCGCCAGCGGGTGTCGGCAGCCAACAAGCTCTGGTACAGCCCAGACAGCTCGGTGCGTGCTTGCAAGCGCGCCTGCTCCAGCACATCTTGGCTCTGCACCAGCTGGGCTTGTGCGCGCGCGATTTCGCCCTGATAGTTGTAATTCCACTGCAGTGGCATTTGCATGCGCAATTCCATCAGACGATTCGAGGTGCCTGGATAGTGGTCGAAACTGCCGCCCCAGGTGATATCGGCTTTCTTTTGCGCCAGCGCCAACTCGAGGGCTTGGCGGGTCGCTTCGACGCGTTCTTGGGCCGCCACCACGCTGGGGCGAGCATCGATGGCTTGGTTCAGCTTTTGAGTCCAGGCGCCACTGTCGCGCCACTCGGGCCCGGCCTCGGGCCAACCCTGGGCGGGGCGCCAGCCCTGTGCGGGCGGCACCAGTCGAGTGAGTTGGCGCAGGGCCAATTCGGCCAAGCGCAGGTCGGCCTGGGCCGCAGGCACCTCAGACTCGGCCCGTCGCGCTTCGATCTCAAAGCGCAAGCGGTCTTGTAGCGAGACATCGCCGGCTTGTTGCCGGCGCATCGCCACATGGGCTTGTTGCCGGCTGGCCTGCGCCAGAGCGCTGACGTGAATCAAGCGTTCGGATTGGGCCAGCCATTCAAAGTAGGCCATGCTGGCCAGCCCCATTTGCTGACGTTGGGTTTGCACCAGATCTTGCTCTGCGGCGCGAGCACTGCTTTGCGCGCTGCGGGTGCGCAACTCGCGCTTGTTGCCGCGCTCTTGGGTGATGTCCAACCCCAGCCCTTTGTCGATGCGCTTGTCGCGCCAGGTGTTACCGCCGCCCAGGCCATTTTGCAGGTCGATGGACGAGGTGCGCGCCGACAGCACAGGAAACGGGCTGCGGTCGGCGCTGGTGATGTCGGCACGCGCCGCCTCCAAGGCCGAGCGACCGATGTTCACTTCCAGGTTGGCGCTGGCCGACTCCAGCACCTGTTGCAAGCCCAGTGGGGTCTGGGGCCAGGCCCAAACTGGCACGGCCAGACAGGCCCAGCCGCCAACGCGCCAGCCAAAGCGGGTCAATTGTCGTATGCTCATGGACGATTTATCGCAGGCATTGCCTGACCGATACCTGACCAAGGCCCCGGCATGCGAATTTTGTTGATGGAAGACGACACGGTGCTGCGCGATGTGGTGATGCGCAGTCTGAGCGATGCTGGCCATCGGGTGGACGCGGCGGACAATTTGGCCGATGGGCGGCAGTTTTGGTCGGTGCAAACCTACGATGCCGTCTTGCTCGACCTGAACTTGCCCCTGAGTGGCCAAACCCCATGCGAGCAAGGCAGTGGGCTCGACTTGTTGCGCGAGCGCCGCCGCCGAGGTGATCGCACGCCGGTGCTGGTGTTGACTGCGCGCAATCGTACCGAGGAGCGCATTGCGGGCTTGGACGCTGGTGCCGACGACTATTTGGGCAAACCCTTTGATTTGGCCGAGGTCGATGCCCGCCTGCGGGCGTTGGCGCGCCGCAGTCATGGCGCCGATGATGTGGTCCAGGTGGGCCAACTCACGCTGACCCGGTCCTTGCGACGCTTGCAACTGGGGACCGAAGACATGGCCCTGCCGGCGCGCGAATACGAGTTGTTGTGCGAGTTGCTGACCCCGCCAGGGCGGGTGATCAGCAAGCGTGAATTGGCCGAAAAGCTGTCTGACTTTGACGATTTATTGGGTGACAACGCCCTGGAAGCCTTTATTTCGCGCTTGCGCAAAAAGTTACAGGGTTCGGGGGCTGGCATCCGTACTTTGCGCGGCATCGGTTATGTGCTCGAAGAAGCCGAGTCATGATTGCACCGAACCGGTTACCCACCCTGCTCAGCCGATTGTTGCGGCACGTGTTGTGGCCCTTGATGTGGGCCGGGGTGTTGGGTGCGGTGGCGGTGGCTCTGGTGGCGCGACACTTCACCAGCGAGGCCTACGACCGATCCTTGCTCGACGATGCGCTGATGGTGGCGGGCCACGTCCATGAGCGCGAGGGCGAACTCGATTTTCGGCTCACACCGGCCGAGATGAAGGCGGTGCTGTTCGATCAAAGCGAGTCGCTGTTTTTTGCCATTTACGATGCCCAGGGCCGTTTTTTGGCTGGGCATGCAGGCTTACAAGCTGGGTCCATCAGCGCGCAGACGCATCATGGCTTTGGTGAAGCGCTGTATCAGGGGCAAAGACTGCGCACGCTGACCCTGAAGCGCGAACAACCCATGTTGCACACTGTGGTGATGGGCCAGACCACCTACAGCCGCGATCGCATCTTGCAGCAAGTGATGGTGTTTTCATTGCTGCCGCAATTGCTGTTGCTGATGCTCTTGACCATTTGGTTGCGCCGCAATATCCAACAAGAGTTGCGGCCTTTGTCGCAACTGGAACAGGACCTTTCACAGCGTGATGCCAGCGACTTAACACCCGTGCGTGTGGACTTGGCCAGCAGCGACATGCGCCGCCTGGGCGAGGTCGTGAACAGTTTGTTTGGCCGCATCGACACTGGCCTGCAAGCGCAGCGCGAGTTTTCGGGCAATGTGGCCCACGAGTTGCGCACGCCCCTGGCGGGCATACGGGCCCAAGCCGAATATGGCCTGGCCCAGGCCAAGCCTGAAGTGTGGCGCGAGCAATTGCAAGGCATTTTGGGCAGCCAAGAGCGCGCCAGTCATTTGGTTGATCAGCTGCTGGCGCTGGCACTGGTGGCCGAGGCGCGCCAATCGCTCGCGCTCGAGCCGATTGACCTGCAAGAGCTCATCACTCAGGCCTTGCTGCGCTGGATGCCGCAAGCCGATCAACGCGGCGTTGACTTGGGTGCCCAAGGGGTCGAGCGTGAGGCCTGGGTTTGGGGGCAGCGCGCCTTGCTCGAGGGCTTGCTGGACAATTTGCTGGACAATGCGTTGCGCCATGGGCGGCCCGATCAGGGGAGCGAAGCGCGTGTCACCGTGGTTTTGCGTGCCACGGCTTTGACCGCGGGCCAAGCGGGTTTTGAGTTGTCGGTGCAAGACAATGGCCGTGGTGTGGCATTGGCGCGTCGTGAAGCCTTGCAGGATCGTTGGCAACGCGGCGCCGAAGCCGGCCTCGCGGCCGATGGACATGGCTTGGGACTCTCGATTGTGTCCTCTTATGCGCGCTTCATGAATGCCCGTTTGACTTTGGGCGACAGCCCCGAGGGGGGCTTGTCGGTTCGCCTGATGCTGGTGCAGGCACCAACCCCGACACGCGCGGCCTAGGCATGAGCACAACGCCTTGGCGTACCGCACTCGCACTGTCCATGGGTGCCGCTCTGTCCTTGGGCATTACCCGGTTTTCTTACGCCTTGCTGTTGCCGGCCATGCGCGAAGATTTGGGCTGGTCGTATGCCTTGTCGGGGGCGATGAACACGGTCAATGCCGCTGGATATATGGTCGGCGCCACTTTCATGCCCTGGCTCATGCGCCGACAAGGACCAGCCTGGGTGTTTATCTGGGGGGGCTGGCTTGCCAGTTTGTTCATGGCCGCCAGCGGGTTTTTTCGCCAACCCGAAGGCCTGTTGATTCAGCGCTTTCTGGCCGGGTATGCCAGCGCCTGGGTTTTTGTCGCCGGTGGTGTGTTGGCGGCGCGACTGGCGCAAGAGCACCCGCAGCAAAGCGGCTGGTTGTTGGGCTTGTATTACGGCGGCACAGGCTGGGGCATTGTGGCTTCGGCTTTGTTGGTGCCATGGGCCATGCCCGACATCACCGGTTGGCCGCAGGCCTGGTGGTGTCTGGCCGCGGTTTGCGCGTTGGCGCTGATTCCCATGATGCCCGCAGCGCGCGCCTTAGGGGCTTCGAGCGCACCGCTGGCCACCTTGGCTTCCCAAGATGACCCGCAGCAGTGGTCGCGTTGGCGCAGCGCGATGCGTTGGGTCTTGTTGGGCTACGGATGTTTTGGTATGGGGTATATCGGCTACATGACCTTTGTCATTGCCTTGTTGCGCCAACAAGGCATCAGCGACACAGAGCGCACCGTGTTTTATGCCTTGTTGGGTTTGTGTGTGGTGGCCTCGGCCCGTTTGTGGGCGCGCTTGCTCGATCGACATCGCGACGGCAAGTCGATGGCTTTGCTCAATGCCTTGCTCGGCATGGCCACACTGCTGGCGGCGCTGAACCCTTCGCTGCCCGTGTTGTTGCTGTCGGGGTCTTTATTTGGTGCGGTCTTCTTGTCGGTGGTGGCTTCGACCACCGCTTTTGTGCGGCACAACTTGCCCAGCGAATGGTGGGTCAAAGGCATCGGCTTGTTCACCGTGGTGTTCGCCTGGGGCCAAATTGTGGGCCCGACCCTGGTTGGCTTGATCGCCGATGGCAGTGGCGGCTTGTCGGTGGGGCTGTTGTCCTCGGCGGCTTGCTTGTGGGTGGGGGCTTTGTGCGCCTTGCGCCAAAAAACGCTGCTGCCCGTAAAATAAGCACTTTGATTTAGCGCATCCTGCGCGCACCCTGCTCCCATGCTTTACCCGAAAGAGTTTGATGTGATCGTCGTCGGTGGCGGCCATGCCGGCACCGAAGCTGCTTTGGCCTCAGCCCGCATGGGCTGTGAAACGCTATTGCTGACCCACAACATCGAAACTCTGGGTCAGATGAGTTGCAACCCGAGCATTGGCGGTATTGGCAAGGGGCATTTGGTCAAAGAGATCGACGCACTCGGCGGCGCCATGGCTTTGGCCACCGACGAAGGCGGCATCCAGTTTCGTATTTTGAACAGCTCGAAAGGCCCTGCCGTGCGTGCCACGCGCGCCCAGGCCGATCGAGTGCTGTACAAGGCGGCCATACGCCAGCGGCTGGAAAATCAGCCCCGGCTCAGTCTGTTTCAGCAAGCGGTAGAAGATCTGATGGTCGAAGGCGACCGCGTGACAGGGGCCGTCACGCAAGTGGGCATTCGCTTTCGGGCTCGTGCGGTGGTGTTGACTGCGGGCACCT
>CAYMJT010000111.1:0-8127 GCA_964390775.1 uncultured Bordetella sp. | reverse complement strand
TCTCGGTGTTGGCCAAACCCCAGTCATTCGAACCCGTGATCTGGAACGATACGGCGGCACCCGTTTCACCCGTGGTGAAAGCCAAGCGTTTGGCGGTCGAATCCCAAGTCACTGAAACCCCTGAGACTTTTCGACCCGTGGTGGTATCGATCAAAGAATTGATCGAATCTTCCAGTGCGCTGGCAAATTTATCCATGCTGGCATAGCTGGTCGGATCGACTTCGATATTACCTGATATGTTGCCGTAAGTGACAAAGAAGTCCTTGTTGCTCGAACTGACTCGTACTGAACCAGAGGTGTTCGATGTGATCACATCTCCAGTTAAAACCGCAGGCACACTCGCTTTACCTCGTTCGGCATTTTCCAGGCTGGCTTCCATTTTGAGCGCTGCGCTGGAAAGTGGCAGGCCCAGAATGGTCTGTGCATAAGATCCTGCCGTGTTGGCGTAAATCACGATGGATGAGTTATCGCCGGTCGTGCCAGAAGAGAATTTGAACGTATTGGAGTCTGCCGCAAATGAAACTTTGACACCGTAGCGCGGGTCTGAGTTGGTGCTCTTGCCTAGCTCGTTATTGATGAAAGTCTCTAGATTTTTGGCCAGTGTGATGGGGTCTGAATCGTTTTTGGTCAGTCCGTACGAAATGCTGTAGTTACTTCCCATTTCATCCACGTTGATATTGAATTCCAGTTTCGACCCATATGTAAATCCTGCGGTTTGTGTGGCCTTGATGTCAGTGCTTAGAGTAGCGGCGGTGTTACCGTTCTTTTTAACAACGGTTGAGCCTGTCTTATTGACGAGTACAAAATTGGATGTGCTGGAGTTCCAAGTGATGGATACGCGTCCAGTCTCGCCTTTGGTCTCCAGTTTACTGTTAACGGCGGTTTCAATGTTTTTCGCCAAAGCTTCTGGATAGCGGTCAGCATTGGTCAAGTTATAGGTGATGCTATAGGTGTTAGTTCCTTCTACGATGTCCAAGTTGATCGACCCAGTGGCCGTCGCTGCGGTGGTCAGGGCTGTGGTCAAAGATGCAGAGCTATAAGCACTTCCATTCACGCTCGCTGCGGTGGAAGTCAATTTCGTGTCCTGCATGTCCAGTGTGTACATTTCCACGGTGCCGGACGAAGGAATGACCCTTGAATCGCTTTTCGGTAGCACATCGCCGTATTTGTTGATGTAATAAGTGCTGCCCAATGAATCTTGTGCTTGGAGCAAAGCGGGGGTGACCAGACTATCACCAACATAGAAATAGGTTTGCCATTTACTTTGCGGCACCGCCTGTCCCTGGCTGGCGTTTTGGGTTTTACGGTAATACACCGTCGCCAAATAGCCGTTACCACCGCTGTCGTACACCGTCAAGGCGGTACTCTTGTTGTAGGTGGCTGGGTTGGTGCGGTCAAAGTCCGAGGTGGCCGGAATGACCTCTGAGTCAGCGGGCAGGTTCAAGCCCAACTGAATCTTGGTGGTTTCTTTGGCTTCACCCGAAGTCTTGGGTGGTATGGTCAGGGCCGCCAGGTTTTCCAAATCGGCCTTGCCGGATGAGTCCACCGACGCCGCCATCAAACGCTGGCCGGTTGAGTTGACCACGTTGTTTTGGTCGTTCAGGGTGAATGAACCGTTACGGGTGTAGATGTTTTGCAAGCCGTCGGGCGAGCGCAAGGGGAAGAAACCATCGCCTGTGATCGCCAAGTCCAGCGAGTTGCCCGAGGTCGAAACGTTACCCTGGCTGAATTCCTGGCTCACCTGTTTCAATGCCACGCCCTGACCGATCTGGCTGGACGATTTCTGCAGCGGTGAGGTGGAGAAAATGTCACCAAAGTTGGCGCGTGAGCGTTTAAAGCCTGAAGTGCCCACGTTGGCGATGTTGTTGGCGGTCACGGCCAGCTGGGCGGTGGCTGAGTTCAAGCCGGTCAGCGAGGTATAGAAAGACATGGTGGTTTACTCCTGAATTCTTATGGGGACTGGGGCATTACAGGCCCACTTTTTGGACATCCTTGAGCAGCACGGTTTTGCCGCCATCCAATTGCAAGCTGACCGAGCCATCGGCGCCGGTCTTGGCGCCGACGATGGTGACCATCGTTTGCACTGGAACCTGGGTGTTTTTGCCACCGACCACGGCGTTGGCAATCAGTCGATACGAACCGCTGGGGACTGGGTTGCCCATGGCATCGAGTCCATCCCAGCTCAATTGAGCGGTGCCCGGCGTTTGGGCCCCAGCTATCAACTCTTGCACGGTGCGGCCTTGACTGTCCTGAATCGTGAGGGTGACGCCTGAGGCGCCTTGCGCCAAATCGATGCTGGCGTCGATCTTGCCGCCTTTTTCCATATACGTCAGAGAGTCCGCCACCGATACTTTCTTGCCGATCAGCGATGAGCCATTGATCATTTGGTTGGCCGACATGCTCTTCACAAAGCTGTCCAGCGAGGTCTGCATATTGGTCAAGGCCTCGAGCGATGAGAACTGCGCCAATTGCGCCACAAAGGCCTCGTTTTTGACCGGGTCCAGCGGGTCCTGGTTTTTCAGTTGAGCGGTGAACAGGGTCAGGAAGTCTTGCTTACCCATCTGATTGGATTTGACGGGTGTCTGTGTGGCCAGGTCCTCATACTTGGTGACCTTGTCGCCCAAAAGTGAAGCCGATGTGATGCCGGTGGTCATGGGCTTTCCTTAAGATTTGGTGATTTCCAAGGTGCGATTCATCAAAGTCCGAGCGGTATTGATGACTTCCACGTTGTTTTGGTATGAACGAGCAGCAGCCAGCATTTCCACCATCTCGGTCACTTCGCTGACGTTGGCCTGATAGACATAACCGTCTTTGTCGGCCATCGGGTTGCGCGGGTCGCTGATGCGGCGTGCGGGTGATGGGTCTTCACTCATGTGATCGACTTTGACGCCACCCAGGTAGGGGGCGCCTGCGTGGGTCATTTCCTCGCTCACCAATGCCTTGAACACGGGCCGTTTGGCTTTGAACACCTCTTCGGCAGTGCTGGCCACGGTGCCGGCATTGGCCAGGTTGGACGCGGTGGCGTTCATGCGCGTCAACTGCGCGTTGAGCGCTGTGCCTGCGATACCATATATTTTTTCAATCGACATCTCATTCACCTCTTAATGCGCGGCGTAAACCACTGACTCGGCTTTCGAGAAAGTTCAGGGTGGCCTGATAGTGGGCGACGGCTTGACCGTAGTTCGCCTGCTCGACTCCCATTTCGACGGTGTTGCCGTCAAATGAGGTATTGAAGGGGTTGCGGTATTTCATGCCTTTGGTGCCCGAGGGCTCTCCATGGCTGATGTGTTCAGGCGCAGTCGTTTGCAACTGCATGTCCGGGTTCTGGGCTTTGTTCAGCAAAGCCTTGAAGTCCAGATCACGTGCCTTGTAATTGGGCGTGTCCGCGTTGGCGATGTTTTGCGAGAGCACTTCAAGGCGCTGAGCCTTGACCCGCAGGGCCTGCTCATGAACACCGAGTGCGCCATCCAACAAATTCATCACAAGTCCTTTTCACAAACACGGCTTGATATCGGCAATCCGACTCAAGTTACTTTCACCTGAGTCGATATTTGCAATATCTATGCCAGCCGATTTGTCATGGGCATGCACACTGGGCAGGTTGATTGGGCGGGGTGGAAATGTCCGGGGTGGCAAGGGTTCGCCTGCTGCGGCAAATCGTTGCCTGGGGGTCAAGGCTGAACATCGGACTGCGCTTGTGCCATTTTGGGCGGGCGCTGGGTTTGCCAGTCTGGGAAGATGCGTTGCGCCAAGCCGTTGAGCCCGGTCACGATCGATTGGCGGGTGATGACTCTGCCCCTGGCGTGATCCGCATAAAGGTCTTTGGCCTGCATCCCGGCGATGGCTAAGGGTGTATGGGGTCTCGTTTCGGCGCGAGCGGCTGGGGACAGCACGCTGAGATAGAGATCATCGAGGCTCATTTTGCCGCCCTTGGCCGTGAGACCCAAATCTTTGAAATACTTCTCGACCAATTCCAACTGCTTGACCAGCCCCATGCCCAATATTTGCTGCGCTCGTCCAGCCATACCGACCGAGGCCGCACCTTTGGACGCACCTTCACAAAATTGAATGACCCCATGACAGATGCCGTTGCTGGCTTTGGGGTTCATGCCGTCGCTCTCAATCAATGTCATCATGGCAAAGTGATCAGGCTCGAACCCGAACTCTTGCGCCATATTCAGTATTTTTTGTCGGGCGGGTTGGACTTCTTGGGCTCCGATATATCCTTTGTTGACCGCTCGGCTTAATGTTTGATCCAGCAAATCCCTGGATCCTGTCTCTGGTTTAGTCGGCGTACTAAAGCCTGATCGGCTGGAGGCCTTGGATTGCAGGGCGGCCAGTGTGCTGGTCGCTATTGCGCTGTCCTTCAGGCTGCCCACGTCCAGGGCTTGGCCGGGTCGAATTAAGTCTGGATTGGCAATGCCATTGGCCTTGGCCAGCGCCAGGGCTTGACGATAGGCTTCACGATCTGTGAGGGGGATGTTCCATTTTTTTTGTTGCTCCCTGACGATCCCCACCAAGGTGTCGCCCCTCTTGACGCTGACTCGCTCACCCTCTTGCTTGATTTCTTTCAGAATTTGTTGGAAACCCGTGGCAAACCCAGGCTCAACGGCCCCCACCGTTGTCGGTGAAGGCAGGGCCGATGTGGAAGGCGTCAATAGGGGGGTATTTCCATTGATTTCCATGGCGTCAATGTCGTTGGCTTGTTTTTTGCTTCAAAACTGTCATTGAGGATGATTTGAACTGTCCATTTTCCTGACATGATGCAAATTCCAAGCCAGATCAAATACTTGTGGATGCTCTGGGGGGCCTTTAGCCTCGGGGGAGTGGCGTGTGCGCAGTCTGTCGACAATCCGATAACCCGCTTGGAAACATCGGTGGTGCAGTGGGTGGCCAAACAGCAATCTCTGCCGTCCTCTGAAGTGGTCATGTTGCCCTTGGATCCGCGCATGAAGGTCCAGTCCTGCGAAGAAAACCTGACCACCGATTTCCCGTTTTCGAGTGCCGAAACCGTTCGGGTGCGCTGCAAAAAGCCCACTTGGCAGTTGTATGTTCAGGTCAGTTTGCCCCAGTCCCACAGCCGTGTGATGCCAGCCGGAGCAAACAGCAATGCCCCGATCAAGCCAGGCATGACTCGCCAAGTCTGGGTGGTTGAGCAACACATCTCGGTTGGGAGCCCAATCGGGAAACAGCAATTGAAACTGATGAATATGGACGCCGCATCCGTCGGTCCTGCCGCCCTGGATGCTCAGCACGATATCAATTTCGTCGAGGCAGTCCGTGAATTGCCCGCGGGTAGCATCGTCCGCCAACATGACCTAAGACCCTTGGTCTTGGTGAAAAGAGGTCAAATCGTCCAGATCGCCATTGGTAAGGGGCAAGGATTTATGATCGCTGCCAAAGTCGAGGCTTTGCAGGACGGTCGTTTTGGTGAGCAAATCAAGTTGAAAAACCCCGAGTCTGGTCGAACCCTGATGGGTGTGGTGCGAGGCCCGGGTTCGGTTGAGGGGTCATGAAATTAAAATCATGATGAACACGCTCAAGTTCTCCCTGGCCATGCCGATCCCTGGTACGAGTACGACCCAACTCAATATTGAAGGGTCAGAAAAGAGTCCAAAATGACAGATCCGATTTCATCCTTTGGTAGACAGTTTGCGCTGGATCAGGCCAAGACAGCCAGTTCCAAAGCCGAGAAGCGACCCGTGGCGTCAGCAGACACACTGGCCAATCAAGGCGCGGCCAAGTCCGACAGTGTCGAATTGAGCTTGGCGGCCCAACTCTCGAACGAACCGGTGTTTGACCGCCAGAAAGTCGATCAGATCAAACAGGCCATTGAACAGGGACAGTATGCGGTGGATCCCAAGCGGGTGGCCGAGCAGTTCATGGCGATCGAGCGGATGATTCGATAAACCGTGCCAACCATGCAAGCCGCTTTGACTGACATCGACCTTGTGGAACGCGACGTGTTGGAACTCCGCGATCTGCTGGCGCGGGAATTCGAAGCCCTCAAACATCGTGAAATGGATACTTTAAAGGGCTTGGAGCAAAGCAAAACCGAGATCCTTGAGCGCTTGCAAGCCCACGGCCCCTCGTTGGTTCAGGCCGATCAGTTGTCGCAACGCTGGGTCCAGGCACGCGACGATTTGCGGGTCTGCCGTGACATGCACTTTAAAAACTGGCAATTATTGCGTCGCCAAATCGACGTGGTCCAGGGGACTTTGCAGGCCATGCTGGGTGATTCTGAACCCACCCCCATGTTGTATGACCGCATGGGTCATTTGGGCGCCCGAACGGCGGGGCGTCCCTGGCAATCGGCCTAAATCGATCACTGGGCTGACTCTGGCTTCTTTTCATCCCCGGGGTGCATACCCTTGAGCCAATAGACCCATGACAAGATGACCGCGACCGAGGTGTAGAGGTCCATCGGAATTTCCTCATCGGGTTGCAGTCGGCTCAGTAACGCCACCAGTTCAGGGTCTTGAGCAACATGCACACCCGCCAACTGCGCTTCGCGCAGAATTTTTTCCGCCAATTCACCGCTCCCTTTGGCCGAGACGATGGGGGTATTGCGCGTCCCATATTCCAGTGCAACGGCTTGTTTCAGTCGAAGATTCATGTTCGGACGTCCACACAGATACCGGGTGACGAGGCGGCTGCGCGCAAGGGTTCATCCGCTGGCTTGATGCCCTGAAAAAACTGCAGCGAATTGACCCGCAATTGGGCTTGTTCCAGCAGTTGTTTAAGCCGGTATGACTGGGTTTGAGCCATTTGAACCACGGTGGCACGCTCGGCCCACATGGTCAAATCAACTTGGCTGCCAGCAGTCAATCGAGAGCGCAACCAGATGGCCCCCAGTTCGGTTTCGTTCATCTCCAAATCAACCACCCAGGCGCGTGAGGACTCATCTTGGGTGCGTTGCTCGCGTTTGAACTTTAACTTGACAGGACCCGAGTCAGAAAAGGCCAACATCACCCCCAAGGCGCTTTCACCGGCGCCAGGTGCCAAGGCCTGGCTGAGTTGAGAGGCCTCCATATCGCTCAATGCATCCTCCACAGTCTGGGCTTGTCCATCTTGGCTCTGTCGCAAACTTTGCAACAAGGCCCTGAGCGCGGTTTTGCTGTCGCCAGCCATGAGCGGTTTTCCCTGGGCCAAGAGCGATTCATTGAACCAACCGCTCAGTCCGATCCAGCGCCTGAGTTGTTCAGCGTTCAGTTGCGACAGGCTGGGCCGACTCAGCCACCACTGGGCCAGAGCCGCTGGCTCTTGTCCAGCTCTTTGGACCAGGCTTTCTAAAACACCTGGCTTGAACAATTCCGCCAGGTTGCTCAGGCTCGCTGGGCGCGCCAATAATTCGCCAATTCGACCCGGTAGGGTCGGGATGCTGGCGGCCGCATCGGCAGAAACGGGGGGAGCGGTGGCACCGGCTCCAGGAGCCTGGGCCGCCAGGGGGCTCGGGCGTAGCAGGATGGTTCCGTCGGCCTGAAAAGAGACTTTGAATCGAATGGTTTCGCCGGCCACCAAACGGGCCATGGCCGCCCACTCGCGGGGCAGCTCCATCTGTAGGCCGCTTTGGAATTGAAACCACCATTTGCCAGCCTGGGATTGGGTTTGGGCCTGTATGACTTGCCCATCGCTGAGCCCCAATTGTTTGGCGGTGCTGGCCTCCAGCACCATGGGTAAGCGCCCTTCCAGATAGATCTGGGTCGGGCGCAGGGCCTGTGCCACCGCTTCAGAGGCGGGGATCATGGCGCACCCTTTTCAGGGAAATCTCACCCATTTTTGGGTCGGTGTTTGAGCAGACTCAAGGCTGGTTTTAGCTTGCTGGTCATGGCCGTTTGAATCAAACAGTGCGGCAATCTGTGGATGGCTGGCGGCAAAGCTGGCACGCAGGTCATCCCGATTGGGCACCACCATGGTGGCGCCTGGATTGAGTAGGTTTGGATTGCCTTGCACAAAGGCTTTGCCGTTTAAATTGACAAATGCCTTGCGCACCCATGCCTCTTTGCTGGGCAAGCCAGGCCAAGTTCTTTTAATGAAGCCCTCCAGTGTCTCATTGGGCTTTAAGGTCTCTTGCCGATGCCCTGCGCCAGTTGATAGAACGCAAAGAAATGTCTGCCGCGACCCATT
>CAYMJT010000110.1:0-8178 GCA_964390775.1 uncultured Bordetella sp. | reverse complement strand
CTTGGTCTTTTCGACCTCGCGTCCTTGGCGCACCAATTGATTGATGGTTGGCATTGAAAAACGTCCCTAAACGTGAATGAAACGAAAACGTGAAACCCTCTCGGCAAATGCCGAAAAGCCTTCTAGTGTAACACTTTTCCCGCGAGTGTTAAGGGTTTCCCTGACCCGTGTGGTGGGTCTATGCGTCTAAAAATGAGGGCGGCTTATTTGATCCACAAGCGCACCGCATCCCAGGCCCGGCCAATCACGCCTGACTCGTCCACAGCCTCAAGTGCCAGCAAGGGCTTTTCAGTAAGTAATTGCTCACCCATGTAAACTTTTAGCTTGGCCACCGCCTGCCCTTTGGTGAAGGGGGCCACCAAAGGATCTGGGCGGGCCACCTCGGAGCGCAACTTGGCGCCCTGCCCGCTGGGCACCGCCACCACCAGGGGCTCGGGGCGTCCCAGCGGCAATTGGTTGGCTCGGCCCTTCCAGACTGGAACTTGGACCACGGGCTGATTGGCATCAAACAGTTTGACCGTATCAAAAGCGGCGTAGCCCCAGTTGAGCAGTTTTTGGCTTTCCTGGGCGCGGGCGTTCTCGCTACTGGCGCCCAAGACAATCGAGAGCAAGCGGCGCGACTTCAGGCCGGGCACCTCCCGTTGGGCGGTGGCGACCATGCAATAGCCCGCGGCTTGGGTGTAACCGGTTTTTAAGCCATCGACCGTCGGGTCGCGAAACAACAACAAATTGCGGTTGCTGTCGTTGGCCGCAGGCGTGCCAGGATAGCGGTATTTCTTGATGGCGTAATAGCCCACCCGATCGGGAAAGTCTTGCATCAGGCGCTGCGCCAAGATGGCCAGATCGCGAGCCGTCGTGGTGTGCCCGGGTTCGGTCAGCCCCTCGGGGTTTTTGTAACTGGTTCGGGTCATGCCCAGGGCTTTGGCCTGCTGGTTCATCATTTCGACAAAACGCTCGACGGTGCCACCGACCCCCTCGGCCAGGGCCACAGTGGCGTCGTTGCCCGACTGCACGATCATGCCCTTGAGCAAGTCTTCGATGGGCACGCTCATTTTGGGGTCGATGAACATGCGCGAACCGGGCATCTTCCAGGCCCGCACGCTGACCGCCAGGGTTTGTTGCAACGTGATTTTTTTGGCCCGCAGGGCGTCAAACACCACATAGGCGGTCATCAACTTGGTCAAGGACGCTGGCTCGACTGCTTCGTCGGCTTGTTGCTCGGCCAACACCTGTCCGGCGCTGACGTCTACCAAGATGTAGGACCGCGCGGCCACTTCGGGGGGAACAGGGGTCTGGGCCCATACGGCACCCAGAAAGCAGGCCGATAAACCACAGGCCAAAATGCGAACAAAAAGGGTCATGACACGAATCACAGAAAGAAAACAATTATCACCGCAAGCGCTCAAGCCCTGAGATGGCGCACCACCCAATTTTTGAGCGGTGTGAGTTGGCCATGAAAGAAATGGCCGCCACCGGGCACCACCAGCACGGGCAATCCTTGCGGGCGCGCCCAATCGAGCACGCTGGCCAGTGGCACTGTGTCGTCGGCCTCGCCGTGAATGACCAGCGCTCGGTCGTGCAAGTCGCTGGGCAATGGGGCGACCTCGAAACGCGCTGCCGCCGTGCCCACCCACACCACCTTGTCGATCTGTCGTTCGGGGTGCAAGGCGGCCACGGCATGGCTACAGACAAAGGCACCAAAAGAAAAGCCGGCCAAGGCCAAAGGCCCTTGCGGGGCCAGTTGCCGCACCACCGTGAGTAAATCGCGCGTCTCGCCCTGACCCTGATCGTGCTCGCCCTGGCTGGCGCCGACGCCCCGAAAATTAAACCGCAGCGTGGTCCAGCCGCACTGAACCATGGCACGCGCCAGCGTTTGCACAACCTTGTTGTCCATGGTGCCGCCGTGCAAGGGGTGCGGGTGTGCCACCACCGCATGGCCACGGCTTTCGCCCATGGGCCGGTCGATCAGCGCCTCTATGGTTCCAGCCTCGCCTTGCAGGCTGACTCGCTCGGTTTGTGCGTTCATGGCCTTAGCGCCCCAGCTCGGGGGGGGTTAAGAGGCGCTCAACGATTTCACCTTTTTTCAAATGCCGCTCAACGATCTCGTCAATGTCGCTGGCATCCACATAGGTGTACCAAGTCTCTTGCGGATATATCACCAGTATCGGTCCACCCGCACAGCGGTCCAAGCAACCCGCCTTGTTCACCCGCACGCCGCCAGGGCCAGCAAGGCCCAGTTGTTTGACGCGCGATTTGCAGTGGTCAAACGCTTGTTGGGCTCCTTGCTGCGCGCAACAGGCTTCGGGCGCCTGCCGTTGGTTCAGGCAGAAAAACACATGGTGTTTGTAATAAGCGTGGTTTTGAGTCATGGCCAGATTTTAGGGTCGTGCCAAGCGGCGCATGACATCGGCCATCAGGGCATAAGGCCAAAGCCAACCCAGCCACTGGGCCACGCCGTTGAAGCGAATGAAACGCCCCTGCTCCCAGGTTTGTAGGGTTTGATCAAAATACACATCGGTAGGTGCCAAATTGACCAGCGAAGCATGCACCAGGGCGGCGACCAGCAACAGCACCAGACTGGCCCGCATGCCCAGCCAGGCCGCCGCCAGGCTGACCAGCATACCCAAGGCCAAGCCCACCAGCGCCGGCTGGGTCAACCAGGCCCAGATTTGCATTGGGCCAAAAGTCAAAGCCCCAGACAAGCTGGTGGCCGCCCAGGCCACCAGCAATAGCAAACCCAAGGCCTGCAAGCGAGTGGTGCGTTGCGGAATGACCGAATACGCCAGCAAAACCGGCAACATCAGGCCCAATGCCACACACAAGGACTGGGTGGCTGGCATCAGGGGTTGCAACTCGACCGCGCGCATCGGCAGCCACTCGAGAAACGGCGTGTCCGCAAGCAGCTCGGCGACAGCGCCCTCGAGACGCTCAAACACCTGGCCCAAACCCAGGGGCAAGGCCAAGGGAAACATCAATCCCACGGGCCAGGTCACCAACAAAGGCAAAGCGCCATGGGTTTCATCGACAAACCAGCGTTGCCGCATGGCGCTGTAGCGCAACAGCACCCCCCGACGCTCGAGCACTTGTGCCAGGCCCGCACCCAGACCGGCGCCCAAGGTGTTGAGCACCCAATCGGAGAGCGATGGAACCCGCATCGGCAGATAACTCTGCAAGCCCTCCATGAGCAAGGACAACAGACAGCCGGCAAGCCAGCCCCGCAACCAGGCCCCCCGGGTGCGCCCCAGACGCAAAGCGGCCAAGGCGACCCAAAAGCCCAGCGGGATGTAGCCCAATAAATTGGCGCCCACATCAAACGCCGTCCAGTACGGGGTGCGCGGAGCCCACAGGAACGCCCAGGGCTCGATGCCTTGGTCGCGCCATGGCCCAAAGGGTGACAAACTGGCATGAACGATCAGGGCCGCATACAACCAAGCCAGCGGTCGAGCCGAGGTGTGCGCTTGCGTGCTCGCCATGCTCTGGTTTTGCCCTCAGCGGCGCTGCGCCCGAATGGTGAACCAAGCCAAGGCGATCAGGGCCACGATGGGTAGGCTCAGGTACCAGAAAAACTCACTCAAATCGACCGGTTTAATGACCACCAGAGCCACCGTGATCAGCATGATCAGCACCGGCCACTCGTTGAAGCCTCGGTACCACAAATGACTGCGGCGCAAGGTGTCGGCCTCGAGTTGGCGCAAGATGCGCCCGCATACATGGTGGTAGCCCAAGGCCAACACCACAAACAGCAACTTGGCGTGCATCCATGCGTTTCCCGGCCCCAAGCCGATGCCGTAATAAAGCCACAACACCAAGCCCAAGCCCAAGGCGGGCACCATCAAAATGTTCATGAAGCGCAACAACTTACGCGCCATCAGCAACAGTCGCTGACGCTCGGCCTGCGAGTCGGGCTCGACCATGGCCAAGTTGACAAAAATACGCGGCAAGTAAAACAAACCAGCAAACCAGCTGGTGACCAGGACGATGTGGAGGGTTTTAATCCAAAGCATGCCCTTAAGTGTAGGCGCAGCGCCAGCCGCACCGTCAAAAAAAAGCCCGGCAATGCCGGGCCAGAAGACCGCCCAAGCCAAAGCTGGCGGTCCCCGCTCAGGGAGGGAAAGCGGGGAGGGCTCGCGCCCCCACCAGTCAATCTAACAAAGGGGCTGGCGGGCTTCAACCCCGCATAATTACTGAGAAATTGGGGGGGCGCTTGTCAAGCATTTGTCAGGTTGACGGATCCAAGTGTCTGTCCGGGTGGACGGATTGGGCCCGCTGAGGCACAATTTTTAGCATGAAGCCCATACCCACCGCCTTTCCCGCCACCCGCATGCGCCGTTTGCGCCGCGACGACTTCACGCGCCGGCTGGTGCGCGAACACCAACTGACGGTGGACGATCTGATCTACCCCGTTTTTGTGCTCGATGGCCAAAAGCGCCGCGAAGCGGTCGCTTCGATGCCAGGCGTGGAGCGCCTCAGTCTGGACCTGCTGTTGCCTGTGGCCGAGCGCTGCGTGAAGCTGGGTGTCCCGGTCTTGGCCTTGTTTCCGGTCATTGACCCGACGCTGAAAACGCCCGATGGGCGCGAGGCCACCAACCCCAAAGGCCTGGTGCCGAATGTGGTGCGCGAGTTGAAAAAGCACTTCCCCGACCTGGGCGTGCTGACCGACGTGGCGCTGGACCCCTTTACCAGCCACGGTCAGGACGGCTTGCTCGACGAGCACGGCTACATCATGAACGACCCCACGGTCGAGGTGCTGGTGCAACAAGCGCTGGTGCAGGCCGAAGCAGGGGTTGACTTTGTCGCACCCAGCGACATGATGGACGGGCGCATAGGCGCCATTCGTCAAGCTTTGGAAGCAGGGGGTCATGTGCACACCCGCATCATGGCCTACAGCGCCAAATACGCCAGCGCGTTTTACGGCCCCTTCCGTGACGCGGTGGGTTCGGCCGCCAATCTGGGCAAGAGCAACAAAAAGGTCTATCAGATGGACCCCGGCAACACCGAAGAGGCTTTGCGCGAAGTCGCCATGGACATCCAAGAGGGCGCCGATCTGGTCATGGTCAAACCCGGCATGCCCTATTTAGACATCGTGCGCCGGGTCAAAGAAACCTTTGGCGTGCCCACCTTTGCCTACCAGGTCTCGGGTGAATACGCCATGCTGCTGGCGGCCGCCCAAAACGGTTGGCTCGACCGCGAAGCGGTCATGATGGAGAGCTTGCTCGCCTTCAAACGCGCTGGGGCCGATGGCATCTTGACCTATTTCGCCTTGGACGCCGCCGAAGTCCTGCACCGAAAGTAAGGGAAGCTCTGCAGCAGAGCTTCCTGAGTCCGATGGGGCCTGACCCCAATGACTGTCAGGCCAGATGCTGAGCGAAGAAATCCAGCGTGCGTTGCCGCGCCAATTGGGCGGCCGCTTGGTTGTACGAGCCGCGCTGGTCACAGTTGAAACCGTGATCGGCCTGATACACAAACACCTGCACCCCAGCTTGCGTCTTTTTGAACGACTCGACGGTCTCCATTGGAATCCAGTGGTCTTTTTCGCCAAAGTGCGCCATCACTGGACACAGGGGTTTGCGCTGCGCTTCGGCATCGGTGGTCACACCGCCGCCATAGTAGGGGGCAGCGGCACTCACGCCCTTGACCAGGGCCGCGCTGCGCCAGGTCAACAAACCGCCCCAGCAGTAGCCCACCACACCGACTTTGCCGTGGGTTTGCGCGGCAGCGTAATCAACTGCGGCCTGAATGTCGGCCATCACGCCCGGGGCCGGTAAATTCTCGATGGCGGTCTTGAGGGCAAAGCCTGCGTTTATGTCATCGGGGGTATAGCCCAACTCGACACCCGTTTTAGAACGGGCAAAGGTGGCCGGTGCAATGGCCAGATAGCCAGCCTGCGCATAACCGTCGGCGACTTTGCGGATGTGGTCGTTGACGCCAAAAATTTCTTGCAAGATCACCACGGCGGCCTTGGCCGCTTGCGCTGGTTGGGCCACATAGGCATCAAAAGCAAAGCCGTCGGCGGATTTAAGCTGAATGGAGGTTCCCATGTCGTGTGCTCCTTAGGTTGCGGAAAAAACACATTGTCGCGCCAAGCCGCGCGGGCTTCAACGCGACAATTGAAAGACGGCGGTGCTGGCTCGGGCATTGGGCCACCAGCGCACCACCTGCCCCTCGTGAACCCCAAAAGAATCCAGAATTTGCAAGCCGTTTTGATGCGCCAAGGCCTGGAAGTCGGCATAGGTACCGACGCGGATGTTGGGGGTGTTGTACCACTGATACGGCAAGCGCCGGGTGACGGGCATGCGACCGGCCAAGACATTCAGGCGATTGGGCCAGTGGGCGAAATTTGGGAATGACACAATGCCTATGCGCCCGACCCGCGCGGTTTCGCGCAACATCGTTTCGGCATTGCGCAAATGCTGCAGCGTGTCGATTTGTAACACCACATCAAAGCTCTGGTCACCAAACAGCGACAGGCCCTGATCGAGATTCAGTTGCAAGACCTCAACGCCACGGCGCGCACAGGCCAGCACATTGACATCGTCGAGTTCAACGCCATAACCGCTGCAGCCGCGGTGCTGCTGCAGGTATTGCAGCAAAGCGCCGTCCCCACAGCCCAAATCAAGCACCCGGCTGCCGTGCGGCACCAACTCAGCCAGGGTTTGCATGATGTGTGGTTCGCTCATGCCAAGGCCTCGTGATGGATGCGGTCAAAGTATGCCGCCACCAGTTGCAAATAGCGCGGGTCATCCAACAAAAAAGCGTCGTGCCCGTGGGGTGCGTCGATCTCGGCATAGCTGACTGCGCGCCGATTGTCGAGCAAGGCCTTGACGATCTCGCGGCTGCGCGCAGGCGAAAACCGCCAGTCGGTGCTGAAACTCACCAACAAGAATTTGGAGCGGGTCAGTGCCAAAGCCCGCGACAGATCGCCGCCATGCTGGCGCGCCGGGTCGAAGTAGTCAAGCGCGCGGGTGATCAACAAATAAGTGTTGGCATCGAAGTATTCGCTGAACTTGTCACCCTGATGGCGCAGATAACTTTCGATCTGAAACTCGATGTCTTGTGTGCTGAACTTGTAGCCACTGACGTGACTGGTCACTGCCTGGCGCAACTCGCGACCAAACTTTTCATTCATCACATCGTCACTGAGATAGGTGATGTGGCCGATCATGCGGGCGATGCGCAAACCGCGACGCGGCAAGGTGTCGTGCCGATAAAAATGTCCGCCATGAAAGTCTGGGTCGGTCACAATGGCGCGGCGCGCGACTTCATTGAACGCAATGTTTTCAGCAGTCAGGTTGGGGGCACTGGCAATGACCACCGCATGGCGCACGCGCTCTGGGTGTTGAATGGTCCAGCTCAGGGCCTGCATGCCGCCCAAGCTGCCGCCCATGACGGCCGCCAACTGGGTGATGCCCAGTTGATCCAGCAACCTGGCCTGCGCATTGACCCAATCTTCCACCGTGACCACCGGAAAGTCAGCGCCGTAGATTTGCCCCGTGGCCGGGTTGGGGTGCATGGGGCCTGTCGAACCAAAACACGATCCCAGGTTGTTGACCCCGATGACAAAAAAACGGTTGGTGTCGACCGGTTTACCAGGGCCGATCATGTTGTCCCACCAGCCCTCGCTCTTGGCTTGGCCAGCATAGGTGCCCGCGACATGGTGAGAGGCATTCAAGGCATGGCAAATCAGCACCGCGTTGTCGCGCTGCGCATTGAGCGTGCCGTAGGTTTCGTAGGCCAGTTGATAGTCGCTGATGCTCGCACCGCTTTGCAAAGGCAAGGCGGCGGTGAAATGCATCGTTTTCGATTCGGCGATCAGACTCATATTGGCCACAAAAAACCCGGTTCGCCAAAGAAGCGGTACCGGGTGGAACGGCCACTTTAGCGGTATTTCTTTTCAGGGGTTTGCAACCCCAGGCGCCCGCAAGCTGGAGCAAATCGGCGCCAGTTGATTATAGCTGGGTTAGGAATAAGGTCAGTTTGACTTTAAGCCTCGTGAGGCCAACGGTAGCGAACCTTCAGCGTGTCAAACTGGCCCCATGGAAGATGGCGATCAAACTGCAAACGGCCCAAAACAATGCCTGGTGATACTTGGATACTTTTGGCAAACTCTTTGATAACAGGCACGCTCCAGGGCTTTAGTGCCAATAATTTTTTGTAGTCCGCGGGCTGTATCAGATGGTC
>CAYMJT010000109.1:0-8352 GCA_964390775.1 uncultured Bordetella sp. | reverse complement strand
TCGCCTTGCAAAACTGCCACCCCTTTGTACGCGAGCTGTGGGGACGCTACTGGGTCTTTGCCCACAACGGGCATTTGAACCACCATGCCCCACCTTTGCATGGTCATTTCCGCCCCGTGGGCGAAACCGACAGCGAGTACGCATTTTGCTGGTTGATGCAAGAGTTATCCAAATCGCATGCGCAGCTGCCCAGCGTGACCGAATTGACACTGACCTTGAAAGAGCTATTGCCGCAAATCGCCCGGCACGGCACATTCAATTTACTGCTCTCGAATGGGCAAGCCTTGTGGGCGCATGCCAGCACCCAGCTGTGCTATTTGGAGCGCCGTCATCCCTTTGCAACAGCCACCTTGCGCGATCAGGACTTGAGCGTTGACTTTGCCCAACACACCCTGCCTACCGACCGGGTGGCAGTGGTGGTGACAACGCCGCTGACGCAAGACGAGCGCTGGACTGATTTGAGGCCCGGTGAGCTGGCCGTGTTCTGCGACGGCGAGCGGGTTTAAGAAAGACCCGCTCAGTCGGTCAGGCTTGCTCCAGGGCATCGACAAAAAGCGCCGCCACATCGCAATCGGTTTGATCGCTGATTTCCTGAAAGCAGGTCGGGCTGGTGACATTGATTTCGGTGAGCCGGTCCCCGATGATGTCCAGACCGACCAACAGCAGACCACGCGCAGCCAGGGTGGGGCCCAGGGCTTCGGCAATTTCGCGATCGCGCGCAGACAGGGCTTGTGCCACCCCTTTGCCGCCGGCGGCCAGGTTGCCTCGCACTTCACCGCCTTGCGGAATGCGAGCCAGCGCATAGGGCACCGGGCGACCGGCAATCAGCAGCACGCGCTTGTCGCCTTGGGCGATGGCTGGGATAAATTTTTGCACCATCACCGTCTGCGCTCCATCGCGGTTCAGGGTCTCGATGATGGCACCCAGATTCAGGCCGTCGGCCTGGATGCGAAAAATGCCCATGCCGCCCATGCCGTCCAGGGGCTTGAGAATGATGTCGCCATGCTCGGCGTGAAAAGCCCTGATTTGAGCCGGGTCCCGCGTGACCAGGGTCGGCGAAAGAAATTGTGGATGGGCCATGATGGCCAGTTTTTCAGGATGTTCGCGCAAGGCGGCCGGTTGATTAAACACCCGCGCGCCTTCACGTTCGGCCTGCCCCAGCAAATGGGTGGCGTAAAAATATTCGCTGTCAAAGGGTGGGTCTTTGCGCATCAACACCCGGTCATAGCGGCTCAACTCGCGGCTGGCGCTGCCCAGCACCTGGTACCAAGGATCGGTCTGACCCGTCAGTTGTATGCGCGTCGCTTGCGCACGAACTTGTCCGCCGCTGCGCCACGACAACTCGGCGGGCTGACATACTTCTATCGCGTGACCTCGGCGTTGGGCCTCGCGCATCATCACAAAAGTGGTGTCCTTGTAAATTTTGAAGGTGTCGAGCGGGTCGATCACAAAGAGCAGATCCATGGCTCAGATCTCGATTTTGCTGCCCATCTCGACCACAGAGTTGGACGGCAGGTTCAAGAAATCGGCGGCCGCGCTGGCATTGAGGTGCATTTGCGCAAACAACTTTTCGCGCCATTGGGCCATGCCGCCCCCCACGGTGGGCACGATGCTGTCGCGCGACAAGAAATAACTGGTGCGCATGGGATCAATGGGCGGGCAGCCGTGACTGCCCAGCAAGGACAAGGCGGTCGGTACGTCGGGGTCGTTCTTGAAGCCGTAATGGATCACGACTTGCCAACAATCGTGATGCAGCGACGTCACTTCCAGTCGTTTGTCCATGCCGATCCAGGGCACGCCGTGGCTTTGAACTGTGACAAACAGGTTGCGCTCGTGCAGCACCTTGTTGTGCTTGAGGTTGTGCAGCATGGCATTGGGTACCACGCCCAGTTCGTTGGTCAAAAACACGGCGGTGCCTTCAACACGGGCCGGTGGCCCCATAAAGACCGAGTCCAGAAAGTCTTGCAAGGGCAAGGCCTCGTCGCGCAGCTTGGATTTGTAGAGCAAGCGGCCATCGTGCCAGGTCAGCATAAAGGTGAGGATCACAGCGCCAATGAAGAGGGGGAACCAACCGCCTTCAAAGAGTTTGAGCAGGTTTGAGGCCCAGAAAGCGAAATCGATGACGAAGAACAAACCCGTCGAGGCCAGACACAGCCACAAAGGGTATTTCCAGCTGTAACGAATCACATAAAAAGTCAGTACCGTGGTGATCAGCATATCGGTGCAAACAGCAATGCCATATGCAGCAGCCAGATTACTGGACGACTTGAACATCATCACCGCCAACACAATGGCGCCAAACAAGCCCCAATTGACGAACGGGATATAGATCTGTCCGGTGTCGCGCACACTGGTGTGATGAATTTGAAGGCGCGGCAGAAAGCCCAACTGAATCACCTGCTTGGTGACGCTGAAGGCGCCAGAGATCAGGGCCTGCGATGCAATGACTGTCGCCGCAGTGGCCAAAATCACCAGGGGCAACATCAACCACTCTGGCGCCATCAGGAAAAACGGATTGGCCACTGCTTTCGGGTCCTCCAACAGCAAAGCCCCTTGACCAAAATAATTCAAGGTCAGCGATGGCATCACAATCGCAAACCAGGCCAGTCGAATGGGGGTCTTGCCGAAATGACCCATGTCGGCATACAGGGCCTCACCGCCAGTGACGCACAGCACCACGGCCCCCAAAATGATGAAGGTCGTGCCAGGTTGTTCGATCATGAAGCGCAGCGCATGGTGCGGGCTGATGGCCCACAAAATTTCAGGGTGGCTAGCGATGTGATAAACCCCCAACAAGGCAATGACGGCAAACCAGACCAAAGTGATGGGGCCAAAGAAACGGCCTATGCCCCCGGTGCCGCGCTTTTGGACCCAAAAAAGCGTAAAGAGAATGATCAGGGTCAGCGGGATCACGGCCTTGGTGAATCCAGGGGAGACCACCTCCAGGCCTTCGACCGCCGACAAGACCGAAATGGCTGGGGTGATGACGCCGTCGCCATAAAACAAGCAAGTACCAAAAATGCCCAACAGCAGCAGACTGCGCCGCAGGCGAGGCCGGTGCTTCACCGATTCAGAAGCCAGGGCCAGCATGGCCACCAGGCCGCCCTCGCCATGGTTGTCCGCACGCAGGACCAGGCTGACGTACTTGACCGAGACGATCATGGTCAAGGTCCAGAAAAAGATCGACAAAATGCCGTAGACGTTGTCATGGGTGAAGTCAACGTGCCCGGAATTGAACACCTCCTTCATCGCATACAGCACGCTGGTGCCGATATCGCCATAGACCACGCCGATGGCGCCGAGGGTGAGTGCCCCTAAAGAGGAGGCTGCAGTGGAGTGTGTGGACATCAGTCGTAGATTTCTGCGTCTGGGTCGGTGGCCTCCAGCTCGTAGCTGGCAGCCAGCATGGCCAAGCGACCAATAACGCCGTACATATAAAAACGGTTGGGGGCGCTGGCACCGGCCTTGGCGCCAGGCTGCGGGGTATGGGCCGATTGCTCGAAAGCCAAGGGCACAAAGCTGGCGCCAGGTGCATTCAGGTTTTCGTCGATGCCGCGTTCTGCGTGCACCCGATAGAAACCGCCGACCACATAGCGATCCATCATGTAGACCACCGGTTCGGCCACAGCGTCATTGATTTGTTCGTGAGTCAACACACCCTCTTGGATGATGACCTCGGAGACCTCTTGACCGTCTTTGATGACGCTCATCTTGTTGCGCGTCTTGCGATTGAGCGCCTCCAGGTCTTTGATATCGCGCACGGTCATGATGCCCATGCCATAGGTGCCATTGTCGGCCTTGATGACCACAAAGGGCTTTTCCTGGATCCCGTACTCCTTGTATTTACGCCGAATTTTGGTCAACAAGGCATCGGTGTTGGACTTCAAACACTCCAGCCCTGTGCCATCGGCAAAATTCACTTCGCCGCATTGGTTGAACATGGGGTTGATCAACCACGGGTCAATGCCTAGCAGCTTGCCGAATCGTTTGGCGACTTCCTCGTAACTGGCAAAGTGTTGGCTCTTGCGCCGCACGCTCCAGCCGGCATGCAGAGGCGGCAACAAAAATTGCTCGTGCAGGTCTTCCAAAATACCTGGTATGCCCGCACTCAGGTCGTTATTGAGCAATATGGTACAGGGGTCGAAGTCTTTCAGACCCAAGCGCCGCTTGCTGCGTATGACGGGTTCGAGCAAGACGGCCTCGCCGTTGGGCAAGGTGATCGATGTGTTTTCGGTGATCTCTGGACTGATCGAGCCGATGCGCACATTCAGGCCCGCCATCTGGAAAATCCGCTGCAACTGTTGAACATTGCTCAGGTAAAAGGTGTTGCGGGTGTGGTTTTCTGGGATCACCAGAAGGTTGCGCGCCTCGGGACAGATTTTTTCAATGGCCGCCATGGCCGCCTGTACCGACAAGGGCAACATCTCTTGGGTCAGATTGTTCCAACCGCCAGGAAACAAATTGGTATCCACAGGGGCCAGTTTGAAGCCGGCATTGCGAATATCCACCGAGGTGTAAAAGGGCGGGGTGTGTTCCATCCACTCGAGTCGAAACCAGCGCTCAATCGCGGGCATCGAATCAAGAATGCGCTGCTCAAGCTCGTTGATGGGGCCGGTCAAGGCCGTGGTCAGATGCGGAACCATTCTTTTCCCTGTTTTTTTACTGGCGTACTTCGCCTTGTCCCAACACCACCCACTTGAGCGAAGTCAGCCCCTCAATGCCCACAGGGCCTCGGGCGTGAAATTTGTCGGTCGAGATGCCAATTTCGGCGCCCAAGCCGTACTCAAAACCATCGGCAAATCGTGTGCTGGTGTTGACCATCACACTGGCCGAGTCGACCTCGCGCAAAAAGCGCTGGGCATGCCCATGATCCAGAGTCAAGATGGCATCGGTGTGGTGGCTGGAATACCGGTTGATGTGATCGATGGCTTCGTCCAGTCCTGCGACCACTTTGACACTGATGATGGGCGCCAAATACTCTTCGCTCCAATCGCGCTCGCTGGCGTCGCTCATTCGCACACCAGCGACCGGTTCCAGCAATGCCTTGGCGGCGGGACAACAGCGCCACTCCACCCCTTTGCTGACCCACATCTGGGCCATGCGAGGCAAGAACTCGGCGGCGACGGCGCGCGCCACCAATAAACTCTCGGTGGCATTGCAAGGGCTGTATTTTTGGGTTTTGGCGTTGTCGGTCACACGCCATGCCAAGTCCAGATCGACCGGGTCGTCTATATAGGTGTGGCAATTGCCATCGAGGTGCTTGATCACTGGCACTTTGGCCTCGAGGCTGATGCGCTCAATCAAGCCGCGCCCGCCGCGCGGAATGATGACATCGACAAATTCGGGCATGGTGATGAGTTGACCCACCGCTTCGCGATCGGTTGTGGGCACCAGTTGCACGGCTTCGGGGGGGAGACCAGCCTGCTGCAAGGCCTGTTGAACCAGCACGGCCAGGGCTTTGTTGGATTCGATGGCCTCCGAGCCGCCGCGCAATATACAAGCGTTGCCGCTTTTGATCGACAAGCTCGCGGCCTCGATGGTGACGTTGGGTCGACTCTCGAAAATCATGCCAAAGACACCCAGAGGCACCCGCATCTGGCCGACCCGTAGGCCGCTGGGTTGCTGGCGCAAGCCTGTGATCTCACCGATGGGGTCGGGCATGGCAGCCAGCTGTTCACAACCCAGGGCGCAGGTTTCGATCACTTTGGGGGTCAAACGCAAACGATCAACCATGGGGGCCGACAGGCCGGCCGCCTCGGCGCGAGCCAAATCGCGTGCATTGTGCTCAGCTAATGCTGCCACCTGGGTACGCAACAAAGCCGCCAGGCCGCGCAAGGCCTGCGACTTTTGCGCGGTACTGGCCTTGGCCATTTGAGCGCTGGCCACTCTGGCCTGGACACCCAAACCCCGCACCAACTCATGGGTGGAAACGGCATTCATCCCCCAATTGTAGGTCGGGACGGCTTATCTGGGGCGATGAGAAACCGGCTGGCAAGCCTGACACAACTGCATCGCCAGACGATGCAGGGCTTGCCACGGGTCGTTTGGCCAATCGGGCTGACGCAGGCCCTTGACCAGGCCATCCACAGTGTGGGCTGCAAGCAACAGGTTGTCCAGGTCGACCATCGAGAGCCTGGGTAAAACGCGCTCGAACAAGCGCTCGCGCAAGCCCCAAACCCTGTTTTCTCGCATCGCCACAGGCAAGGGCTGCCCTTGGCCTGTGGCCTCTTTCACTTGACGCAATGCGCGGATGTCTTCAGTGATGGCGAAGTGAACAAGCACTTCTGATTCACCCTCGGCCTGTAGGCCATCGAGCATGCGCTGCACACGCGCACGATGGCCCGATAAAACCGCTTCGCCCAACTTGAAAACATCGTACCGGGCGACATTGAGCACGCTGGACTCGACCTGCTCAAAGGTCAATTCACCGGGCGGATAGAGCAGCCCCAATTTTTGGATTTCCTGATGCGCCGCCAATAAATTGCCCTCCACCCTGTCGGCAAAGAATTGCAAGGTTCTGGGGCCCTCGTCTGTGCTTTGCACCGTTTGTCCTTGTCGGTGCAAGCGCTGGGCGATCCAAGCGGGCAATGCATTGCGATCAATCGGGTCGATGCGCACTTGCACCCCGCGCCCCTCCAAAGCCCCCATCCAGGCGCTGCTCAGGGTGGTTTTGTCCAGACGCGGCAACAACACCAAGACCATCAGCGCATCGTTACCGTCGGTCTGTTCGGCCAATTCCTGCAAGGCCTGGCTGCCTTCCTTGCCCGGTTTGCCCGACGGAATTCGCAATTCAATCAGTTGGCGTTCTGCAAACAAGCTCAGCGACCCCCCCGCCGCAAGCACGGCGCTCCAGTCAAAATGCGCGCCAGCCACGGTAAACACCGAGCGCTCGGAAAAACCTTGCTGACGCGCCACAACGCGAATCTGATCGGCCGCCTCTTGTTGCAGCAGCGGTTCATCGCCGTGCAATACATAGATGGGCTTGAGGCCCTTGTTCAAGTGCGCGTCGAGTTGCGGCAGCGGCACCTGCACGGTTTAACCCCTGGCTGGCGGCAATTTGGCCAGCCGCCACAAAATCTGCTGAACCAGATCGGTTTGCATGTTCCGAAAGAGAAGTTCTTCTTCGGACTCTTTGGAGAGCACCGCCGACTCGGAAAAGCTGATGTCGCGTTGCTGCAGCAACTCGGTGTCGGGGATGCGCTCGATCCCAGAGCGATCACGGACCCGAAAACGCATGCGCAAGCGCAACTGAAATTCGCGCACCCCACCCGACGTATTGCGCCCGATCACCACTTTCTCGCGCATCTCTTGCAACAAGTCAAACATCAGGTCCGCGCGCTCGAATTGACGCATGTCTTGCAATACTTCGACTCGGGGGTCGGCGGACAATGAACGCCGCAGTTCAGCCAACAGGGGCGAAGGGTTGGCGGGAATGAGGATGACCCGAAAACCATACGCATCGGGCTGGCGCATGCGAAAACCGCACCCCCCCAAAGCCAGGACCGCACAGACCGTGAGGGTGTGGCGTCGGGTCCAGGCCATGTGCTGCAAGCCTCAAATCACCACATTGACCAGGCGACCTGGAACCACGATGACTTTTTTGGGTGTCGCGCCGGCCGCTTGTTTGGTGAACGCTTCGCTGGCCACGGCCAGCGACTCGATGGTGCTACGGTCGGCTTGGGCGGGAACCCGTATTGATCCGCGCAACTTGCCATTGACTTGCAGCATGAGTTCAATTTCGTCTTGTACCAGCGCCGCTTCGTCGACTTGCGGCCAAGGCGCATCGAGCAAGGAGCCTGCGGCCTGGGCATATCCCAACTCGGTCCACAAGGCCTCTGTGATGTGAGGGCAAACGGGGTACAGACTGCGCAAGAGCAAAGACAAGCCTTCGGTCAGGGCGGCCGCATCGCCGTCGTTGCTCTCGGGATGAAACCCCTCCAAAGCATTGAGCAATTTCATGCAGCCCGAGACCACGGTGTTGTATTGCATGCGCTCGTAGTCGTAACTGATTTGACGCAACACCAAATGCAAGTCGCGGCGCAAGGCTTTGGCCCCAGCGCCCAGGCTGGCGGCACTCAAATTGCGCGCCGTAGCGCCTTGCAGCGTGGCCCGATGTTTGTGGGCAAAGCCCCATAGTCGGCGCAAAAAGCGATAGCTGCCTTCAACCGCCGAGTCGTTCCATTCGAGGGTGGCTTCGGGCGGCGCGGTGAACATGGTGTACAAGCGCGCCGTGTCGGCCCCGTATTTTTCAATCAGGTCCTGTGGGTCGATGCCGTTGTTCTTGGACTTCGACATGGTGCCCACGCCCTCGTAGTCAATGGCGGTGCCCACCGGCAACAAGCCATCGGCACT
>CAYMJT010000108.1:3394-8427 GCA_964390775.1 uncultured Bordetella sp. | reverse complement strand
CCAGAAAATAGCCGGGGCCGCCCACCACCACCATCAGGTACATCATGATCGAGGCTTCGACCGTGAACGGGGCCGGGTCGATGAATTGAACCAACGATCCGAACAGGGCACCCGCAATGCCAGCGTACACCGCACCGATGGCAAAGCTCATCAGGGTGTAGCTTCGGGTGTCAATGCCCAGGCTTTCCGCGCGAATGGGGTTGTCACGCAAGGCCGTGAATGCCTTGCCCCAAGGCGACCGCAGCAATCCCCAAAGGAGCGCTCCCAATAGGAGGGCCACGGACAACACCAGATAGTAATAAGCCAAGTTGCCATCGAATGAAATGCCAAAGGCTTGAGGGCGAGCGATGTTGTTGATCCCGAATGTGCCGCCCGTCAGCCACTCTTCGTTGCGCATCACCAGCCAAACGGCGGTGTTGAACCCCAGGGTCGCAAAGGCCAGGTAGATGGTTTGGACACGCAAAGCCGGAAAGCCCAGAATGAGACCCACGGTGAAGCAAAGCACAGCGGCCACCGGCAACCCCAGCCAGAAGCTGAATCCGGCTTTCATCATGATGGCAACCGCATAAGCGCCTATGCCAAAAAATGCAGCGTGCCCCAAAGATTTTTGACCGGCATAGCCCACGGTCAGGTTCAATCCCATGGTGGCAATGACATAAATCAGCCAATAGGTGAACAGGTAAATGCCATGGCTTTTCAGTTGGGTGGGAAGAGCGACCAGCAAAAGCAGGCCCAGCAAGGTCACTCCGATTTTGAGTTTGCTCATACCTTGCGCTCCGTCTTTTGACCCAACAAACCCTGGGGTTTGAACAAGATGACCACCATGAAGATGATCAGAGCGACGGCCTCTTTGTAAGCCGGGGATATGTAGGCACCCGCCAGGTTTTCACAAACACCGACCAATAAACCGCCGAGCAAAGCACCGCGAGAGTTGTTGAAACCCCCGATGATCGCGGCAAAAAACGCTTTTGTACCCAACGATGCGCCCATGTCGAACTTGGCGAGATAGGTGGGTGTGACCAGCAAAGCAGCGGCGGCAGCCAACAATGCATTGATGGCAAAGGTGTAGAAAATCATGCGACCGACATCGATGCCCAATACCGTCGCACTCTCGGTGTTTTGCGCCACGGCCTGCATGGCGCGACCCGTGACGGTTCGGGACAAGAAAGTCTGTACCCCCAACACCAAAGCCATGGCAAAGACAAAGGTGCCGATGTCGGTAGAGGATATGTTCAAGCCGGCAAAGCTGTAGACCTCGTCGGGGAACAGGTATGGAAATGGCTTGGGCTCGGCACTGTAACCCGCCCTGACCGCATTGCGCATGGTGATGGACAAACCGATGGTGGCTACCACGATGGGCATCATCCCAAATTTAAACAGGGGATCCACCACGGCCCGCTTGAACAACCAGCCCTGGATCAGAACCGAACCCACGGCGCTGAGGATGAAGGCCATCCACAACGGCAACCCCGCAGCCAAACCGAAAATCATCATGAAGGCCGGCAACATCACGAATTCGCCTTGGGCGAAATTGATGGTGCCCGACGCCTGCCACAACAAAGTGAAACCCAGGGCAGCCAGGGCATAGATGCTGCCCGTGGCCAAGCCACTGAAAAAGAGCTGGAGGAAGTCGGTCATGGGCGAGGTCCCTGGCAGGTGATGGTTTTTATTTCAACTTGGCCAACGGCGGAATGGTTTCAACCACCACTTGGCGACCATTTTTGACTTCCACCAGGTAGCTTTCGCGATCCAGATCACCGTTTTGATCGAAAGTGACATCCATGATCACGCCAGGATATTTTTTGGCGCTGATCTGTATGCCATGCAAGGCTTGAGCCACGGCCTTGCGATCAAGTTTGCCGACTTTTTCGATCGCAGCCTTCAGAACGTACATGCCGGTGTATCCCTTGATGCCGTTGTGATCGGAAATGCTTGCATAGGCTTGGTAATACTTGGCTTTGAATTTGAGCATCTCCGGGTTGGGGGCATCGACGGTAAGCCCCACATGAGCGACAGCCCCGTTTGCAGCATCCCCGGCCAGTTCGATCACTTTCTGCCCCACCAGAGTGGTTTCTCCGATCACAGGCTTGTTCCAGCCTTGCTTCTTGAGTTCACGCAGCAAACGGGCCGACTCCTCTTCGTTGGTATAAGCAAAGATGGCGTCTGCGTTGCTCTGCTTAGCCTTCAAAACAGCCGCAGAAAAATCAATTTGACCGGCATCGGTCGAAACATCTGCAACCACCTTGGTGCCGGACCCCTCCAATAGTTTGCTGAGGGTGTCGCGGCCCCCTTTTCCAAAATCATTGTTCACATAAATGATGGCCAGTGATTTGCTTTTGGTTTGGATGTATTTGGCTAGTTTGGGAAATGAAATGCTTTGACCAAATGCCGTCCTAAAGACATAAGGATTGCCTTGTGCGGTGATGGAAGCGGCCTCACCTCCCGTGAAATTGGGCACCTCACCCCGACGGGATTCGGCCATCGAGACCATGATGGAGCCTGAATAGACCGGACCGAATATGGCGAACACGCCATCGTCCACTGCTTTTTGAGTCAAACCTTTGGCGATACCGGGATTGGTTTGGGTGTCCACTGTGGTGAATTCGATTTTTCGACCCAAAATACCGCCGTTTTCATTGATCTCTTTGATCGCCAACTCGACACCATTTTTAAACAAAGTGCCCGCTGTGGTTCCGGGACCTGACAGCTCGACAATGTTCGCGATCTTGATGGTCTGCTGCGCATGGGCCAGCGTTGCAAGGACCCATAAGCCTGTGGCAAGGACCGCTTTGAGTAAATGACGTTTCTGTTGCATGGATGTCTCCTTCATTTTGTAAGCCATCTGGCCCGGTTGACGCGGCATTGTCGAATCAATGCCGCTTTTAAAAATCATCCTCCATCCGATAATGTGCGATAATCGCCCAAAATAGATTGATCATCGAACATATCGAGGGTTATCCTTCAATCCCATGAACACCCGCACGGATTTGAATCCACGCGACTGGATTGCAGGCCTGGAAAAAGGCCTCGCATTGATCCAGACCTTTGATGAGGGGCATTCGAGGCAAACCGTGAGCCAAGTCAGTCAAAGGGCCCATCTGTCTCGCTCGGCAGCGCGACGCCATCTGCTGACTTTGCAACACCTGGGCTATGCGGACAGCGACGGCAAATTGTTCTGGCTCACGCCCAAAGTGATGCGTTTGGGCCAAGCCTATCTGGAGTCGGCCCGTCTTCCTCGATTGGTTCAGCCATCGTTGCAGAGGGTGGCGATGGGCACACAGGAGATTTCTTTTGTTTCTGTCCTGGATGGCTACGATGTGGTGTATGTGGCTCGAAATGGACAAAACCGCAGCATGAACACCAGTTTCGCCCTGGGGGCGCGAGTGCCGGCACACACCACCGCATCGGGTTTGCTGTTGATGGGATTGAGCCCCTTGGAAACGGTCGAAACTTGGCTGAGCAGTCCTTTGCAAGTGTTCAGTTCGTACACCATCACCGATCCGCAAAAGGTGCGCGACGAGTTGCGCACGGCGCGTGAGCAAGACTGGTTCGTGTCCGAGCGGCAGCTTGATCTGGACTACCGTGGTGTGGCGGTTCCTTTGCGGGATCACAAAGGGCAAGTGCTGGCTGCGCTGAGCGTGAGCATGCCCATCGGACACGAGAGCACCACATCCGCCGTCGAACGGGTGTTGCCGTTGTTGCGAGAGACAGCGCAGTCGTTGCGTCATTTGCTTTGATCCTCAGGCTCTTGCGCCCAGCGTTTGTCGGGTGGCTTGCAAGCACAGTTTGGACCACGCCTCATCCCCCATCTTCCGCTGACGCTCCAGGTGTGGAACTTCCACACTGATGGGTAAATCCACGGGCAATGCTTGCGACAATCCAACCAAGTCGATGCGCCCTTCGCCTGGAGGGAGCCTGGCCTCTCGGGCAGTATGGATCAAGTCTTCCTGACTGAAATGCGTGCCCGGTTCGGCATCGCACCATTGGGCATAGTGCAACCACTCGCGGGGCAAAGTGACGATGTCTTCCAAAGTGGTGGCCGATCTTCCGAAATGCAAGGCATCGACCAGCACGCCGGCATTGTCGGGTCGACCGGCCCCTTCCACCACGGTGACCGCCTCGCGAGCCGATTTGACGCTGGTCCAAGGCATGAACTCCAGATTGGCAGTCAATCCATAAGGCTTCATGGCTTCGCACAGCAAGGCAAAGTTTTGGCTCAAGCGACGCCAGTCGGGGTCGTCTGCAGCCACCAGCACGGCACGCGCCTGCAAGGCTGCACCCGCTTCCAGCAAGGGCAAGTGGTCAGCCAACTTGAAATTCTCACCCAGGCGGATGATTTCCAGGTCAAACACCCGGGCTGGTCCATCTTTCAAAGCAGCCCTTGCCTCACGCCGAATCACGGCATCGTGCAGATAGGCTTGATGAGGCGCGCCTGGTGCGTTGGGAACCAGCCGAAGCCCCACATGCGAATAACCCAGACGGTTGGCGATGTCCAAGGCCTGCTGCACCGTGGAGTGACAGGCCGTGAGATAAGCCAAAGAATAGGGGCGCATCTTGAAGGTTTTATTTCAAAGGAGAGACTGCAGTCGGCATAGCGATGGTCGAAACCATGTCGGTGGTCAACCAGGCCGGCCCGCCTTTGGGCGGCCATATGCCTTGTGCCACCGCATCCGCACGAGCTTTGCTGCGCGCATCCAACGAGGGGTAGGCCCAGATGTTGGTGAAACGTGGCATGCCATCCAGCGCCACCATCGCACCGACACACGGCGAAATTTTTTCACGCAGAGGCACGGCTTGCTCCCACAGTTCTTGTGTGGGTTGATCTCCGCCCGGCTTGAATCCGTAGGTCCGAATCTCGTACACAGGTCCTTGGATGCCCGATTCGGAACTGGGCCGGATGGGCTTCATCCAATCAAAGCCCCGGTAAGTGGTGGAGAAAATGGGGGCCGAGAGGTGGGCACCGCAGCCCAAAGGGTCGGCCTGATGACGCAGTGCCTGTCTGGCCGCCTGCACATCGTCCAGATGGTTGAATC
>CAYMJT010000108.1:600-3384 GCA_964390775.1 uncultured Bordetella sp. | reverse complement strand
GCGCAAGACCCACATCTGATTGAGCACGCCGATGTCGCTGAACCAACACCCCAGCAACTCGCCCTGCTCATCCGCTCGGATCGATGATTCGATGGCGGTGGCGGCTGCCGCCGCCGTGCCCATTTGCAAAGTCAGAATGCTGAGGTCGTAGTACATGGGTTTTCCTTGGTTCGGAGTTATTCAAGCGGGATGGTTTTGCCAGCGGCATGTTGAGCCAACACAAAGCCGAAGGTCATCGCAGGGCCCAGGGTAATGCCCCCACTGGGGTAGTTGCCGCCCATCATGCTGCTCATGTCGTTGCCACTGGCGTAAAGCCCGGCGATGGGTTGTGATTGCGCATCAAGCACTTGGCCTTGTGGGCTGACCTTTAAACCGGCAAAGGTCCCCAGGCTGCCTTGCACCACTTGCACGGCATAGTAGGGGCCTTGTTGCATCGGGGCCATGCACGGGTTGGACAAACCCCGTGTGCCATCGCCCTGGATGCAGTTATAAGGGGTTGCCCCCTTGGCGAAGTCGTGGTCGGTGCCGGACACGGCCATCGCGTTGTAGCGCATGACCGTTTGCGACAACACCTCCGGGTTCAACCCGCAGGACTGCGCCAAGGCTTGCAAAGTGTCGGCGCGCTTCAGGTAGCCGCTGCGCACATGGGCACTCAAGGGCATGGGGGCGGGTTTGACCGCACCCAAGCCGTAGCGTCGCACAAAGTCATGGTCGGCCAACAACCACGCAGTGGCAGGCAGGCCATCTGGCGTTGCTTTCAACAGCGCTTGCATGAAGTCATGGTAAGAGTCGGCTTCGTTACAAAAACGCCGCCCTTCCCCGGTGACCGCGATCAGGCCGGGCTTGGCGCGCTCGATCAGGTGCGGGAAGTGCACCCGCTGCCCGTTGGCTCGGGTCAACACAGAGACCGGCGCCAATGCCGCAGCCTGCACCAGATCCTGGCTGACTTGTGCGCCGACCGCCTCGCCCAGGCGCAAACCATCACCGGTATTGCCCCAAGAGGCTGCCGAGCAATGGTCTAGTCCGTCTTGGACATGGCTGAGCATGCGTTGCTTGCGCACAGCATCGTGGGGGAAGCCTCCGGTGGCCAACACCACACCGCAACGGGTTCGCACGACGCGACGCCCCTGGGCCGTATCCAACACGGCACCTGTCACCCTGCCCTGCTCACGCAACAGTTCCAAGGCCGGCGATTGCACCATCAGATCAACCCCGGCTTGGCGTGCCGAAACCAACAAAGCGCCGGCCAATGCATGACCATTGACCAAACGCATGGATCGGCCATGGCGCAGCAAATCCAGCACATAAGCGCCGACGCGATGGGCCACGTACTTGAACGAGCTCAGTTGACGCATGGCGTTCAGGTAGTGTCGCAACTCGGCCCCAGCCGCGATGCCCAGCCCCATGAACGTGTTTTCCCAAAGGGGCGGTTTGAGCAAAGAGATGTCCGCACCCAGTTCGCGCCCATCAAAAGGAGCCGCGCAGACCGAACGGCCACCGGTGGACGCACTCGGGCTGAGTCCGTGGAAATCGGGAATCTGATTGCCGTCGATGAATTGCAAACGCGTGTGCTTTTGAAAGAACGACACCATGCGGGGGGCGTTTTGCAGGTAGGTGGTGACGCGCGCTTCGTCAAACCTGGGACCGAGCTCGTGACGCAAGTACTTCAGGGGCTCTTCCATCGGTTCGTCGATGCCCGCAGCACGGGCCAATGGATTGCGCGGCACCCACATCCAACCGCCCGACCAAGCGGTGGTTCCACCGACTTGAGGGTCTTTTTCAGCGAGGATGACCTGGAGCCCCAAATGCGCCGCGGTGACGGCGGCCGACATGCCTCCAGCCCCCGAGCCGAGCACCAGCAAGTCGCAATGCAAATCAGCTGGAGCGCTCATGGTTTCATTCGGCATAAATGGGGCGCGCCTCATTCATGCGGGCCAACATGGGGGAGCCGCCGCTGGCGCTGGCCAGTTGGGCCGCGCAAGCCAACAGCAAAGGGCCCAACTCCAGCATGCGTTCGCGCGTCAGCCGAGCGGACGGACCGGCGACACTGAGCGTGCCCAATGCGGGTTGCCCTTGCAGCCATCGCATTGAGCCCGGCCGTGTAGGTTTCTTCGCTGATGCTGTAGCCTCGGTCACGCGTTTCTTGCAATGCTTGTAAAACGGCCTTCAGATCTGCGGGCGCATTGGGGCCATAGTCTTTGATGGCACCCAAGCCCTGTTTGGCCACCATGGCCAAGGCCGCATCATCGGGCAAAGAGGCCAGCCAGGCCCAGCCGGAGGACGAGCAACTGAGGCGGGCGATGCTGCCCATGTCGGGGTCGTAGCGCAGACCCTGCCTGGCACCTTGGGCACGAGCCACCCAGGTCAATCGGTCGCCATCGACCACGGACAGGCGAACCAACTCGCCGGTTTGCTCGGCCAATCGGTCGATCAGCGGTTGCGCGATGTCGACGACGCCGGTTTTACTCAGGTAAGTCAACCCCAAAGAAATCAGTTTGGAAGTCAGGTGGTACTCGCCCATTTCGCGAGGTTGGCGCACATAGCCGGTTCGAATCAGATCGGCCAGCAAGCGATGCGCGGCGCTTTTAGGCATGTTCAAGCTTTGCGCGATGACGGCCAATTCCAGGCCCTCGCCGTGCTGCGAGAGCAATTCCAGAATGCCCAAAGTTCGATCCAGTACGCTGCTCATGATGCATGGGGGAAAGACATGGATCGGAAAGATAACATATTTCAGAACACAATTCAATAATGGAATTTAATTCCATTTTTTATTAGAATGCAGGT
>CAYMJT010000108.1:0-590 GCA_964390775.1 uncultured Bordetella sp. | reverse complement strand
CCCACCTGGGCACGTGGTGGCAGGGAACGAGGCTGGCGCAAAACATCGACGGCCTGATCGTCACCGTTCCCCACAAATTTGCATGCGCCGACTTTTGCGACACGCTGTCGGATCGGGCTGCTTTTTTGGGCGCGGTGAATGTGGCTCGGCGTTTGAAAGATGGGCGCTGGGAAGGGGACATGTTCGACGGCCTGGGTTATGTGCAAGCCTTGAAGAAAAACGGCTGCGATCCGCATGGCAGGCAAGCCTTGCTGATCGGTGCCGGCGGTGCAGGCTCGGCCATCGCCCATGCGCTGATCATGGCGGGGGTCAGCAGCCTGACCATCGTGGACCCTCAAACCGAGCGTTGCCAGCCTTTGGTGGATCGACTGAACACCCTCAAGCGTGGCCCGGTACGTGCCGGTCTGGCCGACGCCACCGGCTTCGATCTGGTGATCAACGCCACCCCCATGGGTATGAAAGAGGGAGACCCACTGCCCGTCCCCTTGCAAGGTCTGGATCGGCTGGCGCATGCAGGTTGCGTCATCACAGCGCCGGCCATCTCGCCCTGGATCGCAGGGGCACGCCACATCGGTTGCGGCACCACCACG
>CAYMJT010000107.1:0-8511 GCA_964390775.1 uncultured Bordetella sp. | reverse complement strand
ATCCGCCTACCCAGCCCCGTCGCCCCTTGAACAAACCATCGGCCCAGCCCACCGGGCCTGGTTTGACCATGTCAAAGAAACGAAACAGGATAAAAGCCAGCAACTGGTCCCCCCAGCTGGCTGGCAGCCAGAGCCACAACACCAGCCAGAAGGCAACTACTTCGTCCCAAACGATCATGCCCGGATCGGACAGTCCCAGCATCTCGGCGCTGACGCTGCAGGCCCACCAGCCCAACACCAGCGCACCCAAAATGAACCAGCCGAGGGTGGCGGGGGTAAACCAGCTTTGCAGCACCAAAAAAGAAGCCCAAGCCCACAAGCTGCCGCTGGTGCCCGGGGCCACCGGACTCAGTCCACTGCCAAAACCCAATGCGATCAAGTGCGCCGGGTGTTTCAACAAAGCAGCACGGCTCATGATGCGAAGTGATCAAAAGAGGCGAAGCGACGCAATAAGGGCTGGCCTTGCGGGTCCAGCAGCCGCAATCCAGCCTGCTCGGTGATCTCGCCGATGCGAGTCAAAGCCACCCCAACATCGTGGCCCGCCGCATGGACACGCTCGCGCAGTGCACGCGGCGCGGTAAACAGCAACTCGTAATCGTCACCTCCGGCCATAGCCATGTCCAGCCGACGGCTCCACCCCAAAGACAGCAGGTCAGGGCCGGTCGCGGGACTTCCTTCTAACCAACGGGTTTCGATTTGAGCCCCCACGCCCGAGCGTTGCAAGATGTGGCCCAGGTCCCCCAACAGGCCATCGCTCACATCAATGGCCGCGTTGGCGATACCGCGCAGCGCCAAACCCAGCGCCACCCTCGGGGTGGGCAACTCCATGCGCTGTCGGCAACGCTCGAAAGCCTGTTCCGACAAACTCAATTGACCGCGAAAAACCTCCAAAGCCATGCGCGCCTCACCCACCTGCCCGCTGATGTAAACATCGTCGCCCGGCTCAGCCGATTGCCGCAGCAGCGCCTGCTCGGGGGCGACTTCGCCAAACACGGTGATACAAATATTCAGTGGCCCCTGCGTGGTGTCGCCGCCGATCAACTCGCAGCCGTGTTCTTCGGCCAAGCGGTATAAGCCGCGCGAAAACGCCTCGGCCCAGATTTTGTCGGCGCGCGGCAAAGACAGCGCCAAGGTGAACGCCATCGGTTGGGCCCCGCAGGCAGCCAAGTCACTTAAATTGACCGCCAGCGCCTTGTGCCCCAGCCGTTCGGGGTGTACCGTGGACAAAAAGTGACGCCCTTCGACCAGCATATCGGTCGAAATGGCCAACTGCTGACCTGGGCTGGGTGCGATCAGCGCGCAATCGTCTCCGCCGCCAAGGACTGCGCGTCGGGCGGGTCGTTTGAAATAACTGTTGATCAGCTCAAATTCACCCATGATGAATGACATCGTAGCAAAAGCCCCCGCACCCATGCCATGTCAGACGATAATCGCCCCATGAGCACCTCATACCGCATCGCCCCGTCCATTTTGTCTGCCGACTTTGCCCGCCTGGGTGAAGAAGTGCGCCAAGTCATCGGCGCTGGCGCCGACTGGATTCACTTTGATGTGATGGACAACCATTACGTTCCCAATCTGACCTTTGGCCCCATGGTGTGTCAGGCCCTCAAGCCGCATGCCCAAACCGCCAGCGGACAGGCCGTACCCATCGACGTTCACCTCATGGTGCAACCCGTGGATGCCCTGGCTGCGGCCTTTGCCCAGGCGGGGGCTGACCTCATCAGCTTTCATCCCGACGCCAGCGCGCATGCCCACCGCAGCGTACAGGCCATCAAGGCGCAGGGCGTGAAAGCGGGGGTGGTTTTTAACCCCGCCGAACCGCTCGATGTACTCGATTGGCTGATCGACGACATCGACCTCATTCTGATCATGAGTGTCAACCCGGGTTTTGGGGGGCAGAGCTTCATCGACAGCGCTTTGCGCAAAGTCGAACAGGCGAGGCGACGCATCGAGCGCAGTGGCCGAGACATCCGCCTGGAGGTGGACGGCGGTATCAAGACCGACAACATCCGTCGCGTCGCCGATGCCGGCGCCGATACCTTTGTCGCTGGCAGCGCCATTTTTGGTCAGAAAGATTACGGGGCCGTGATTCACCAAATGCGCGCCGCCCTTGCGGCGTGAGCGGGCGCATCCAGGCCGCCCTGATCGATCTAGACGGCACCTTGCTCGATACCCTGGCTGACTTCACGCACAGCCTCAACGCCATGTTGGCCGATTTGGACCTGCCGGCCTTGCATCACGAGCAGGTCCGGACCCTCATTGGCCGTGGCAGCGAGCACCTCATTCAGGGGGCCTTGTCGCTGCAGGCTTCAACTCGGGCCGCTAACGCTGACCTTTATGCACAAGCCTGGCATTCTTACCAGACCCACTACCAGCGCCTCAATGGACGGTACGCGCAAATCTATCCCGGCGTGACCGAGGGCTTGACCCGTATGCGCGCGTGCGGCTGGAAACTCGCTTGCGTCACCAACAAGCCGCAAACCTTCGCCCAAGATTTGTTGCGCATCAAGGGGCTGGCTGGTTTTTTTAAGGCGGTCGTGGGCGGTGACAGTCACCCGCGCAAAAAACCCGACCCTATGCCCCTGCTCAAAACTTGCGAACGGCTGCAAACCAGCCCCCAACGCACCTTGATGGTCGGCGATTCGATCCATGATGCCCATGCCGCCCATGCGGCCCACTGTCCTCTGGTCTTGGTCAATTACGGGTACCACCAAGGCATAGATCTGAGCAGCCAGGGGGCGCTGGCGGTGGTCGCCGGCTTGGATCAGATTTCATTTGATACACTAGGCTGATCATGAACCGCATGTCCATGCCTTTTTATGTTGCCGCAACGGCGGCCCGGCCCATCACCACGGGGCGGGGAGCATGGCCCTGGCGTCAGCCAGCCTGACTGACACGCCCCCCCGGGGTGCGGACTTTGAAGTCCCTCCCATCCATGCCCCTGACGGGCACCCATGAACATTTCTAGCCCACACGATTGGGCATTTCAGACTAGCCATCATGATCACCGAACTTGAATTCAAAAGCCTGGCCAGCCAAGGCTACAACCGCATCCCCCTCATGGCCGAGGCCTTCGCCGACCTCGAAACCCCGCTCTCGCTTTACCTCAAATTGGCCCATGGCAAAGACGCGGGTCACAACAGCTTTTTGCTCGAATCGGTGGTCGGCGGCGAACGCTTTGGCCGCTACAGTTTCATCGGTCTGCCGGCCCGCACCTTGTTGCGGGTCAGTGGTTTTGGTGACAAGGCCCGTACCGAGGTGGTGACCGACGGGCAAGTGGTTGAAAGCGCTGGCGGCAACCCGCTGGACTTTATCGCCGCCTATCAGCGCCGCTTCAAAGTGGCCTTGCGTCCGGGTTTGCCCCGTTTCTGTGGGGGTTTGGCGGGCTATTTTGGTTACGACGCCGTGCGCTATATAGAAAAAAAGCTGGCCCACAGCTGCCCACCCGACACCCTGGGGACCCCCGACATCTTGCTGCTGCAGTGCGAAGAATTGGCTGTCATCGACAACCTCTCTGGCAAGCTCTATCTGATCGTTTACGCCGACCCCGCTCAAGCCGAAGCCTACGCCCGCGCCAAACGCCGACTGCGCGAGCTCAAAGACCAGTTGCGCTACTCGGTCAGCGCCCCCACGCTTAAAGCCAGCCAAGCGCACCCGGCCGAACGCGATTTCGCCAAGGAAGACTATTTGCGCGCCGTCCAACGCGCCAAGCAACTGATCGAGGCGGGTGACTTCATGCAAGTTCAAGTCGGACAGCGCATCAAAAAGCGTTTTACCGAAAGCCCCTTGTCTTTGTACCGGGCTTTGCGCTCGCTCAATCCCAGCCCCTATATGTATTACTACAACTTCGGCGATTTTCAGGTGGTGGGCGCTTCTCCCGAGATTCTGGTGCGCCACGAGCACACCGAAGCAGGCCCCAAGGTCACCATTCGACCTCTGGCGGGCACCCGCCCTCGCGGCGCCACCCCCGACAAAGACAAGGCGGTCGAGCAAGAGCTATTGGCCGACCCCAAAGAGCGCGCCGAACACGTGATGCTGATCGATTTGGCGCGCAACGACATCGGGCGCATTGCCAAGATCGGTAGCGTTAAAGTCACCGAGGCCTTTGTCGTCGAACGCTACAGCCACGTCATGCACATCGTGAGCAACGTCGAGGGGATGCTGGCCGAGGGCATGACCAATATGGATGTGCTCAGGGCTACTTTTCCGGCGGGCACACTGACCGGCGCCCCCAAAGTGCATGCCATGGAGTTGATCGACCAACTCGAACCCGTCAAGCGTGGCATCTACGGCGGCGCTTGCGGCTACATCAGCTTTGCGGGTGATATGGACGTGGCCATTGCCATACGCACCGCCATCGTCAAAGACCAGACCCTGTATGTGCAGGCCGCCGCTGGCGTGGTCGCCGACTCGGTGCCCGAGATGGAATGGCGCGAAACCGAACACAAGGCCCGGGCCCTGCTGCGCGCCAGCGAGTTGGTCGAAGAGGGTTTGGAGTGAACGCCATGAGCCAAAAAATCAAACTCCTGATGGTCGACAACTACGACTCGTTCACCTACAACATCGTGCAGTATTTCGGTGAGTTGGGCGCCGAGGTCGAAGTCCACCGCAACGATGAAATCACGCTTGAAGGCATCGCCCAACGCGCCCCCGACCGTTTGGTGATCTCTCCTGGTCCTTGCGCCCCCGACCAAGCCGGCATATCGGTGGCGGCCATCCGGCACTTTGCCGGCCGCATCCCCATTTTGGGGGTCTGCCTGGGCCACCAAAGCATCGGGGCTGCTTTCGGCGCCAACATCGTGCGCGCCCAAGAATTGATGCACGGCAAAACCAGCCTGATCACGACCACCCAAGAGGGTGTGTTTCGAGGCCTGCCAGCCCAATTCACCGTGAACCGTTACCATTCTTTGGCCATCGAGCGCAGCACCTGTCCCGCCCAGCTCAAGGTGACCGCCACCACCGCTGACGGCGAAATCATGGGGGTGCGTCACACCGAACTGCCCGTTGAAGGTGTCCAGTTTCACCCCGAGTCCATCCTGACCGAGCATGGCCACGCGATGTTGCACAATTTCCTCCTGCAAAAGAGTTGAATCCCATGACCCAGCGCCACCACATCACCCCTTCCGAAGCCTTGCAACGCACCATCGAGCATCGCGAAATTTTTCATGACGAGATGCTGCACCTGATGCGACTGATCATGAACGGCGAAATATCGCCCCTCATGACCGCCGCCATCATCACCGGCTTGCGCGTCAAAAAAGAAACCATCGGCGAAATCACGGCCGCCGCCCAGGTCATGCGCGAGTTCTCCACCAAAGTCAGCGTCGCCGACCCCACCCATTTGGTTGACATCGTTGGCACCGGGGGCGATGGTTCTCACACCTTCAATATTTCGACTTGCGCCATGTTCGTCGCCGCCGCCGCTGGCGCCAAAACCGCCAAGCACGGCGGGCGCAGCGTCAGCAGCAAAAGCGGCAGCGCCGACGTGCTCGAAAGCCTGGGCGCCAACATCAACCTCAAGCCCGACCAAATCGCACGTTGCATCGCTGAGACAGGCATCGGTTTTATGTTTGCGCCCAACCATCACCCGGCCATGAAAAATGTCGCCCCGGTGCGCAAAGAACTTGGCGTTCGCACCCTCTTCAACATCCTGGGCCCCCTGACCAACCCAGCCAGTGCGCCCAACATTCTGATGGGGGTCTTTCACCCCGATTTGGTTGGCATTCAGGTGCGGGCCTTGCAACGCCTGGGGGCAGAACACGCCCTGGTGGTCTATGGCCGTGACGGCATGGACGAGGTCAGTTTGGGCGCAGCGACGTTGGTCGGCGAACTCAAAAACGGCGAACTCACCGAGTACGAAATTCACCCCGAAGACTTTGGCTTACCCATGTCCAGCCACCGTGCCCTGCGGGTCGAGACCCCCGAAGAATCTCGTGCCATGCTGCTGGGCGTGCTCGACAACCTACCCAGTGCAGCGCGTGACATTGTGGTGTTCAACGCCGGTGTGGCCTTGTATGCAGCCAATGTCAGCACCGACATCGCTGGCGGCATCGAACTCGCCCGCCAGGCCTTGGCCAGCGGGGCCGCCAAACAACGCTTGCGCCAATTCATCGACTTTAGCCAGGCCGCGTCATGAACGACATCCTGCAAAAAATCGTGGCCGTCAAACGCGAAGAAATCTCCGCTGGCCTGAAGAAAAAATCGCTGGCCGCGATGCGCGAAGACGCTGAAACCCGGGTGCTAACGCGTGACTTCGAAGGCGCATTGCGACAACGCATGGCCGGTGGTCACGCAGCGGTCATCGCCGAAGTCAAAAAAGCCAGCCCCTCCAAAGGCGTGTTGCGTGCCGACTTCATCCCCGCTGACATCGCCCAAAGCTATGCCGAGTACGGCGCCGCCTGTCTATCGGTGCTGACCGATGTGCAATTCTTCCAGGGCTGCAACGACTTTCTGAAACAGGCCCGCGCCAGCTGCGATTTGCCCGTGCTGCGCAAAGACTTCATGGTCGACCCCTATCAGGTGTACGAGGCGCGCGCCATCGGTGCCGATTGCATTTTGCTGATCGCCGCCTGTTTGTCCGACGCGCAAATGGCCGAATTGGAAGCGGTGGCGCGTCACTTGGGCATGGCGGTGCTGGTCGAGGTGCACGACCGCGAAGAACTGCACCGCGCCCTGCGCTTGAAGACCCGATTGTTGGGCGTCAACAACCGCAATTTGCGCACCTTCGAGGTCACCCTGGACACCACTTTGGCCATGTTGCCCGAAGTGCCAACCGACCGTTTGCTGATCACAGAGAGCGGCATCTTGCAAGCTGCCGATGTGCAGCGCATGCGCAACGCTGGAGTACACGCCTTTTTGGTGGGCGAGGCCTTCATGCGCGCCCCCGACCCCGGTGTCGCCTTGGCCGAGTTGTTTCACTGAGTCCGTGCCATGCCCCGTCTGACCAGCGCGGACCCCAGCGATTGGCCCACACACCCCAATTGGCAAGCCCTGTTACAAGGCTTTTGGTCGAGCCACACGGGCCAAGGACTATTGCGGGCCTTGCAAGCCCGACTCGACACCGGCGCGGTCATCTACCCGCCGCAGCCCCTGCGGGCCTTGGTCGGTCTGGCAGCGCAAGACGTGCGGGTGTTGATCTTGGGGCAAGACCCTTACCATGGTCCCGGACAGGCCGAGGGGTTGGCGTTCTCAGTCGCGCCCGGCGTCACCCCCCCGCCCTCGTTGCGCAACATCTTCAAAGAATTGCAGCGCGACCTGGGCCTGCCCATACCCACCCACGGCAGCCTGGCGAATTGGGCCCAGCAGGGGGTGCTGCTGCTCAACACCTGCTTGACCGTGGAAGACGGACAGGCCGCCAGCCACGCCCGACTGGGCTGGCAAGAACTGACCGACCTGATCGTGCGCGAAGTGGCCCAATGCAGCCCTGCATGCGTCTATCTGCTGTGGGGCGGCCATGCGCAGGCCAAGGCAGCGACGATCGAACAGACCGCCCGACAATATGGCCGCCTAGCCCTCATCTTGCAGTCCAACCACCCCTCACCCCTGTCGGCCTTGCGCGGACCCAGTCCCTTCATCGGTTGCGGCCACTTTGGGCAAGCGCAAAGTTGGCTGCAAAGCCAAGGTGTGGATTGGCGCTGGCCCCACCCTGGCGCAATCCGGGCCCTATAAACGCAGTCTCAGCACGGGCGGCTTACGATCTGCTAGATCCCCCGGGTCTGCTCCAACACATGGATCGAGTTGGACGAGTCTTGTATGCCAGATGAAACACCTGTAGCCAAAAAGTTATCAATGAATCGGGTCTTGACAGCACTCATCGGAAGGTTGCATGAAGTGAAACTTTCCGGTGAGTCTTTCATGAAACCTGTGCGGCAGCTCATGGACACCAGCAGCCAGCTGGCCACCCCGCAGGCTTGCCTGTTCACGCTTTTGGATTTGCGATCTGTGACATCTGCAACCGTTGGAGGATAGGCATACCCGGTGGCTATGTGCTTTTTGACCTCATAAATGTAAGCGTGCGCTCACATAAAAATATCTGTTTCAAGTCAAGCACCTGACCCACTCAGTAGCCACTTAAGCACCTGGGGTCATCTTGTCGGGGAGGCCCAAAATATGCTATATTCTGTGGTTCGCTGGAGGGGTGCCCGAGTGGCTAAAGGGGGCAGACTGTAAATCTGTTGGCTTACGCCTACGCTGGTTCGAATCCAGCCTCCTCCACCATGCCACCATGCGGGAGTAGTTCAATGGTAGAACCTTAGCCTTCCAAGCTAATGACGCGGGTTCGATTCCCGTCTCCCGCTCCAGTGGGTGTAGGTGATCCGGCGAAGAGTTTTCGCCCATGTGGCTCAGTGGTAGAGCACTCCCTTGGTAAGGGAGAGGTCGCGGGTCCGATTCCCGCCATGGGCACCAGTTTTCATTGTGGGGTGCGCAGCACCGGTTGTGTTTTTTTTCGGAGTCGAAAATGGCAAAAGGTAAATTTGAGCGGACCAAACCGCACGTCAACGTGGGCACCAT
>CAYMJT010000106.1:6777-8650 GCA_964390775.1 uncultured Bordetella sp. | reverse complement strand
GCTGCAACTCGGCCAGCCAGAGGTTGGCGCGGGTTTCTTCGCCGCCACCCTCGTACTCGACCAAACGACCCGAGGTCATGACCAGCGGGAATTTCTCGTGCAGCTTGTCGGCCAGGTTTTTCTCTTGCACCGATTTGTACAAGGTCGGCAAGCGCCAGAAGGCCTTGCGGTCGTCATGCGTTGGGTACTTGGCCATGAGGTCAGGGCGGTTGCCATACAGCGGCTCGCGGTGCTGCGGGATGGGATCGGGGAAGTTCCAGACCACCGCACGCGCCTTGGCGTTGCCAAAGGGGTGACAGCCGTGGTTTTTCATGAACACGCGGATCATGCCGCCAGAAGAATCGGTCTTCCAGTTCTTGCCCTCGGCTTTTTTCTTCTCGTCTTCGCTCAGCTCGTCCCACCAACCCAGTTTCTTGAGCAGGACATGGTCGAGTTCGGGGTAGCCGGTGGTGATGTCCGCACCCAGCGAATGTGAGCCGTCTTCGGCCAGCAGGCTCTTGCCTTCGCGCTCGACGCCAAAGTTGGCGCGGAAGTTACCGCCGCCGTCCATGACATGCTTGGAGGTGTCGTACAGGTTCGGTGAGCCGGGGTGCTTGAGCTCGGGCGTGCCGTAGCAGGGCCAGGGCAAGCCGAAGTAGTCACCACTGGTGTCGTAACCGGTCTCTTTGTCAACGCCCCCCTTGGACTTCAAGGTCTTGACATCAAACAAATGCATATTGCGCATGTGCGCCTTCAGGCGCTCGGGGCTTTGGCCGGTGTAACCGATGGTCCAGACGCAGCGATTGATTTCGCGCAAGATGTCCTCGGGCACCGGCTCGTCGAGTCCCTTGACCTTTTGCATCTTGTAGTTTTTGACCAATTCCTGATCAAAGCCCAGTTTCTTGGCCAGCTGATACATGATCATGTGGTCGCTGCGGCTCTCCCACAAGGGATCAATGACTTTCTCACGCCACTGGATCGAGCGGTTCGAAGCCGTGCATGAACCACTGGTCTCGAACTGGGTCGCCGCTGGCAACAAATACACGGCGCGCTTGGGGTTCAGGTCTTCGGCTTTGCCGGGCATCGCGGCCATGGCGGCCGTGGCCGAAGGATAGGGGTCGACCACCACCAGCAAATCGAGCTTGTCCATGGCCCGCTTCATCTCGAGGCCACGGGTTTGCGAATTGGGTGCATGGCCCCAGAAAAAGACACCACGCAGATTGGGGTCCTGGTCGATCAGTTCGTTGTTTTCCATCACGCCGTCGATCCAGCGCGACACCGTGATGCCCGGCTTGGTCATCATGCCGGGGTTGGCAAAACGGCCTTTGATCCATTCGAAATCGACACCCCAGGTGTTGGCAAAATGCTTCCATGAGCCCTCGGGCAAGCCGTAATAGCCTGGCAACGAGTCGGGGTTGGGGCCGACGTCGGTGGCGCCTTGTACGTTGTCGTGCCCACGGAAGATGTTGGTGCCGCCGCCCGTCTTGCCGACGTTGCCCAAGGCCAGTTGCAAGATGCACGAGGCACGTACCATGGCATTGCCTATGGTGTGCTGAGTCTGCCCCATGCACCAGACGATGGTGCCAGGACGACTGTCGGCCAGCATCTTGGCAACCTTCATCATCTGGGCCTCATTCACACCGCAAGCTTCTTCAACCTTGTCGGGGGTCCACTTGGCCATGATGTCGGCCTTGACGGCCTCCATCCCGTAAACACGGTCGTTGATGTATTTTTTGTCTTCCCAGCCGTTCTTGAAGATGTGATAGACCAAGCCAAACAGGAAGGGAATGTCGGTGCCCGAGCGTATGCGCACATACTCGTCGGCACGGGCGGCGGTGCGGGTGAAACGCGGATCGACAACGATCATCTTGCAGCCGTTTTCTTTGGCGTGCAG
>CAYMJT010000106.1:0-6767 GCA_964390775.1 uncultured Bordetella sp. | reverse complement strand
GACCTTGCTGTTTTGCATGTCGTTGTACGAGTTCGTCATGGCCCCGTAACCCCAGGTGTTGGCCACACCCGCCACCGTGGTCGAGTGGCAAATGCGGGCCTGGTGATCGCAGTTGTTGGTGCCCCAGAAGCTGACGAATTTGCGCAGCAAATAAGCCTGCTCGTTGTTGTGCTTGGACGAGCCGACGAAGTACACGCTGTCTGGGCCGCTGGCCTTGCGCAACTCGTTCATCTTGTCCGCGATCTCTTGCAAAGCCACGTCCCAGCTGATGCGTTGGTACTTGCCGTTGACCAGCTTCATGGGGTAGCGCAAACGGTGTTCGCCGTGACCGTGCTCGCGTATGGCCGCCCCTTTGGCGCAGTGGGCACCCAGGTTGATGGGCGAGTCAAACACAGGCTCCTGGCGCACCCAGACACCGTTTTCCACCACGGCGTCGATGGCACAACCCACCGAGCAATGGGTACACACGGTGCGCTTGACTTCGACCTTGCCAGCGCCGGTGGCGTGCACCCCCCCAGCGGCCTTGGCTTTTTGGACCAGGGTCAGTTGCGAGGCCGCCAGACCCACGCCCAGCCCCAAGCCAGAGCGACGCAGAAAGCCGCGACGGTCGACCGTGGGCATGGCATGGGCCAGGCCACGTTGCAAGCGACCGACCAGAGCAGACGAGGACGCCACCGAGGTGGTATCGGATTTACGTGTCAACAACATGTGTTTCCCCTTCAGACGCGGGCAGAGCGGTAATAACGTTGGATGTGTTCGCTGACCTTGTAGCCACCGCCACGTTCGGGTGCGGTCTCGGCCTTGGGCTCAGCGCTGGATTGCAATGAGGGAGTGCTGACTGCCGTCACCGCCGCCACTGCGGTGACCGCACCCGCGCCCAGAAAAAAACCACGCCGCGAGGGCTGTGCTTGCTTTTGTGTTTTGTCCATGTCAACTCCAGTCCAGGCACATCGGTACATTTTGAACGAGATGGTATGCAACACAGTGCATACAACTTCACAGTAGGTTAACACCAGAAAGCACTTTGCTACCACCTCCCCAGATCAGGACTTGCCCGTATGTAGGTTGTCAGTTTTCTGTCAGTTAAATTTTCATTGGACTCAGACGCTGGATCAAAGCAGGTCAAAAGCCTGCCGTTCAATGGCCATGAAGGCGCGGGTCAGGCCGGCCACAGCCGCATAAAAAGCAGCTTTGGGGTGGTCTTCGATGGCCTGGCACAGGGCATCGACCCAAGCCTGCAGGTGGCGGTTGAAAAAAGCCTGTTGCCGTGTCAGGTTGCAAACGGCCACATCATCACCCGCAATCAGAAAGCGCATGACTTCGAACAAATACGCAATGTGATCTTCGGTCGCAACGGCAGCGTCGGGGTTGGGTTGCAGGCCCAACTCAGCCAACTCGTCGCGCAAGTCGGCCAGCGGTCGTTCATTCAAAAAGCCGGCCTGGTACACCGAGCCAAACAGGTCGATATCGGGCTTGCCCACGCCACCAAACAGGTCTTCGAACTCGCGCGCCACATCGTCCAAGGCACGATCGCGAGAACGGGCCACCAGTTGCTGCCAAGGCTCTTCCAAAAAAGCGCCCGCCACCGGCGCTTCGGTGACGGCCACTTGCAAGGCCTGCCAGACCTCGGCACTCGGGGGGGCCAGATAGAACATGGCCAGCAGGCCATACATTTCGGCGCGGGCGGTTTCTTCATCCAGGGCCGAGCTGCCAGTGTCACTGGATTTTTTGTTCATGGTCTGATCCGTAAATGTCGATCACCCGGCAATCGCCGCACATCTTCAGGCGCTCTAAGGCGCTGCCTTGGAACATGGGGTGGTCTTGCAAGCGTTGCAACATGGCTTGCACCGCGCCCACAGTGCCAAAGGCCTTGCCACAACGGATGCAGGCATAGGGCGGGCTTTCGTGCAAGACGCGCTGCTGGGCGCGTTCGCGCCCCAGCCACAGGCGCGGCTGCAAGGTGATGGCTTGCTCGGGACAGGTCTTGACGCACAAACCGCATTGCACGCAATTTTTTTCCACAAAGCGCAGCTGAGGCCGCTCGGCGTTGTCTTGCAAGGCGCTGGCCGGACAGGCCCCGACACAGCTCATGCACAGCGTGCAGGCGTCGGCATTGACCACCACCGTGCCCCAGGGTGACCCCGGTCCGCTAAAGTCGATGCTTTGCACACTGGCCTCGGCCTTCAGGGCCGGGGCGTGGGCCAAGAGATGGGCCAGGGCCAAATCGAGTTGACTGCGTTTTTCGCCGGTCAGGCTCAGGGGCGCGACGGGCAAGGGGGTGGCTTCGCCATCGAGCCAAGCGGCCTTGATTTCAGCCTCCAGGTCCAAGCCGCCGTGGGCGCGCAAGACGGCAACACCCCGGCCCTGCAGACCCAAGCCTTGCAACAATTGACGGGTCAACTCGGCTTGTTCGCCCAACGCCTGGACATAGGCTGGGGCGTCGTCTTCGGTGCACAACACCATGATTTGACGCGCACCGCCCACCAACAAGGTCAGCCACAGGTCAAGACCGACACTGGCGCTGTGCCAAATTTCTTGCGGCATCACCCGCGCCGGCAAACCCTCGGCCAGACCCAGCCGGGCAGCACGGCCCAGCTCTTCGACCAAGGCGCGGCCACGGCTGGAGTTGTGCAGTAACAACACAGCGTCCTGACCGCCGGCCTGGGCGTAGGTGCGCAAGAGTGTTTGCATGCGCGCGCCCCAATCGGTTGGCCGAGGGTAGGCATAGCTCAGGGCCCCCGTGGGGCACACCGTGGTGCAAGCCCCACAACCCACACACAGGTGCGGGTTGACCGAAATCTGTTGGCGTTTGGGGTCGGTCGATATGGCCTGGGCAGAGCAGATGTCGATGCAGGCATTGCAACCCGTCTTTTCATTGCGGGTGTGGGCGCACAGTTTTTGTTTGTACTGAAAGAAACGCGGCTTTTCAAACTCACCCACCAAGCCGCGCAAAGTACCCAGCGCCTCTGGCAAGGGCATGCGGGCCGTGGCCAGATAGCCCTGCGGCAAGGCATGCATGGGCAGGGTCGGGGTCGATTGCAAATCGAGCACCAGATCAAATTCAAGGGTTTCGGTTTGCGCGGGACGCTCAAAGTCGATCGCGGCCAAGGTGCCGCAGGCCTGCACGCAGGCGCGGTGTGACTGGCAACGCGCGAGGTCGATTTGGTAATCCAGCCCGATGGCCTGTTCAGGACAGGCCACGATACAGGCATTGCATCGGGTACACAGGTCAAGGTCTATGGGGTTGTTGCGCTCGAGAGTGAGCTCAAACGCCCCCAACCAGCCCTTCAGGGCACTGATGCGCCCACTGAGCACCGGGTGAGCACGGCTTTGTGCGCCACCCGCCGCACCGGGTCCGGTAGACAACAAGGTGCACTGCAACTCTGGCAAGAGCGCGGCCGCTTTTTCAGCCTGATCCATAGCCCCCACAATCAGCACACGCCCCTGAGAGCGATAGCTGACGGTCGGCACCGGTTCGGGCTCGGGGCTTTGCGCCGCAGCAATCAAGGCCGCCATTTTGGGGGTGGCCTGAGCGCCCTGCTGACTCCAGCCCGCCGTCTCGCGAATGTTGACAAAACGAATGGGGGCCCACGCAGTGCCACCCTTGGCCTTGGACGCTTCGTCGGCCAACTGGGTAAACAGGGTCTGCTCTTGGGTGCAGGCGACCGTCAGGGGCTGCCCATTTTGCAGCGCTTGCAAAAAAGACCCCGCCTCGCGACGGCACAACAGGGTATGGGTCTGAATGGGATCACTCAGCACCCGACCCAGGGCCTGCGGATCGAGGCTCTGAGTCTGGTTGCAATCGCAAATCAGGGTCGTCACGGTGCTTCTCTTCGGTGGGGTTCGGTTCTTGGGTGGGGACTGCCGCCTGCACAGGGTGGCTGGACGCATCCTCCACTGGGGTGGCTTCAGGGTCTGAATGTATCAGGCGCAAAAAATGAGCGCTGGCCATGCGCGCCAAATCGCTGGCGGGCAAAGGGTCTGGGGTGTTGTAGTCGTCGATGTAAATGTCCAAGCCGTCCATCACATTGAAATGGGGGTCGGTAAACAACTGTTTCATGGCGGCATTGCGCACCTGGGGGTCGACCTCGGGCCGAACAAAGGCACGAAAATCGTCGCCAGGGGTCAGGGCGCGGGCCTGCTCCAGGGTGGGAGGCGACGCAGCTTCGGTGGCAGCCGAGGGGGCGTTGGACGCGACGCCTGGCTCGATGCGAGGGTCGACACTCTGGGCCGGGTTTGAGGCGCCGGCTTGCGGCGCATCAGAGACACCAGGGGGCAACACTGGGGACCCAGGGACAGGCTTAGCCGCCCAACGGCTGAAAAAATCACTGGCCGCCATGGTGCTTGTCGGTGCTGACCCGGGCCGGTTGACCAAAACGGTCGGTCAGGGCCTGAAAACTCTGCGGACGCTGGCGCTTTTTGGGCTCGGGGGTCCAATGCGCCAAGGCAAAGACACGCATGGCCGAAACCACTGCTTCGGGGGCCGGCACCTGTTCGACGGTTTCCTGGGCATCGAGCCAGCGGCCCGCGTCGTGGTAACTGAGGCTGACCATTTGCGGTACCGCGATGGGCTCGGGCTGACCCGCGACCTCGTCCATGCGCCAAAGCACAAACCAGCAGGGCTTGGGCGAAGTGACGTTCAGGTAATAGCCTTCGGCATCGTCGCGGAACAAGTCGGCCCGAAAACCGGGGTGCACCCACAGAGACAAATCGGCGTCTTGCCGCAGCGCTCGGGCTTGGGTGCCCCAAGCCCCTTCGTCAGCGACCACATCGTGCAAGACCCAGCGGTGCGATTGCCAACGCGCCATCGGGCCTGCGATGGCTTCGCGGCGCAAGATCACGGCAACATCAAATCCGGTCGTCATGCGGGCATCATAAGCCAGCACACTAGCCCCGTGTGAGCTGGGGTTTAGCCCCCCAGAGCGTGACCGCTTCAGTAGGTTTCCAGGTGCAGGCGGCCTTCGCGTTGCAAAGACTGGGCGATACCCTCCCAATCGAGGCCGGCGCCGTTGGCAATGTCGCGCAAGGCCATGACCACGCCTTCTTCCATGCTTTTCAGGCCGCAGACATAGAAATAAGCGTTCGCATCGCGCAGCAAGGGCGCCAGATCGGCAGCCCGTTCACGCATCGCATCTTGCACATAACGCTTGGGCTTTTGCGCTTCGCGCGAAAACGCGAAATGGATATCGATGAAGTCTTTGGGCAGGTTTTGCAAAGGGCCAAAGTAGGGCAACTCTTGCGGTGTGCGGGCGCCAAAGAACAACATCAACTTGCCGCCATCGAATTTGCCGCTCTGGCGCAAACGCCGGCGCCACTCGGTCATGGCCCGCATCGGCGCGCTGCCAGTGCCGGTGCAAATCATGACGATGTGCGAGCGCGGGTGATTGGGCATGAGGAAACTGGTGCCAAACGGACCGATCACTTCCACCTTGTCACCCACCGCCAGATCGCACATGTAGTTCGACGCCACACCCCGCACCGGTTGCCCCTGATGGTCCTCCAACACGCGCTTGATGGTCAGCGACACGTTGTTGTAGCCTGGGCGCTCACCATTGCGCGGACTGGCAATCGAGTATTGGCGAGCGTGGTGGGCCCGTCCATGGACGTCGGTGCCCGGCGGAATGATGCCTATCGACTGCCCCTCCAGCACCGGAAACGGCATGGCGCCAAAGTCCAGCACGATGTGGTGGGTGTCGTAGTCTTTGCCCACCTCGGTCACCCGCACATTGCCCACCACCGTGGCGGTGATGGATTTTTGAGCCGCCTTGGGGCCGTACAGATTGGTATACGCATGCGCGGCCGACCAGGGCGGCAGGCTCGAGCCTTGGGCCTGAAACGCGGCTGCGCTGGTCCCCGAAGACACCGAAGCCGTTGTCGTTGCAACCGGCGTTGCTGGTGCGCTGGCTGCCACTTCCCCGCCACCGAGCTCGGCCAGGGCTTGCTCGCTCAGCCCAGCCGGCAACTCGTCCCAAGTCAACTGATCGGCCACGCTATAGGCTTGCGCCTTGGGCATGGTGCGCCAGTTGTCGATCGAACCTGTGGGGCACGGCGGCACACAAGCCATGCACAAATTGCACTTGTCCGCGTCCACCACATAGTTGCGGCTGTCGTGAGTAATGGCACCTACCGGACAGGTGGCCTCACAGGTGTTGCACCGGATGCAGATCTCGGGGTCGATCAGGTGCTGCTGGATCAGGACTTGGGCGCTCATGACAAATCAGTTGAAGCGTACGTATTCGAAATCGACCGGCTGGCGGTTGATGCCCATGACCGGGGGGGCGATCCAGTTGGCAAACTTGCCCGGCTCGACCACACGGCCCATCAAACTGGCGACATACGCGCGATCTTCGCCCGTGGGCAGCCACTGGTCAACCTGGGCATTCCACTCGGCGTCGCTGATCACGCGGCCATCGGGGCTGACCTTGGTGCCGGCCAGGGCGCCAATATTGCGATGGAAGGCTTTGTGCGGCACGCTCAAACGGAACGGGATACCGGCCTTTTCGATCACGCGGTTCCAGCGCTCGACACCGCCCTTGGAGTCGGTGATGTAATCGTCGCGCAACACTTCGTTCAATGCATTGAGCATGGGAACTTCTTTTTCGCGCAACTGCCCGCCTGTCACTTCCAGCACCTTGTAGGTCTGGCCCTTGAGCACATGGTCATCCAGGCGCTTGCCCTCTTCATACCGGCCCTTGAGGCCCGAGCTGTAGAAGGTGGCGGCATTGCTGGACTCATCGGCGCCAAACAGGTCGACGGTGACACTGAAG
>CAYMJT010000105.1:0-8722 GCA_964390775.1 uncultured Bordetella sp. | reverse complement strand
CAAGACCTGGGCGGCCAGGGCTGGATCGCCACCGCCAACCAACGCATCGTGGGCCCCGACTACCCGCATCACCTGACCCAGGACTGGGTCTTGCCTTATCGCCATGACCGCATCGTGAGCGGTTTGCAGGCGCAAGACAAACACGACATGGCTTCGATGCAGGCCTTGCAAACCGACATCCACTCAGAGGCCATGCTCAGACTCAAACCCTACTTGCTCAACACGCAAAGCCAGCACCCCCTGGCGGCCGAAGCGCTGAACATGGTGCGCGCGTTTGATGGCCGCATGCGCGCCGAGCTGGCTGCCCCGCTGATCATGGCGGTATGGGTCGATGAATTGACCCGTCTGCTGGTGCAGCCCCAAATCGGCGCGACCAAGTTTCAGTCTCTGTACGGCAAGCGTGATTTTCGCTCGGGCATAGAGGGCATGCTGGCGCGCAACGACGCCCGCTGGTGTACCCAGGCCGGTTGCGCCGCCATGTCCACGCAAGCGCTCGATCGCGCCTTGGAGCGTATCGCCAGCTGGCAAGGACGCACGGTGTCGCAATGGCAATGGGGCGAAGCCCATAAAGCGCGCAGCATGCACCGCCCATTTGACAAAGTGGCGGCCCTGACCCGACTCTTCAATGTCGAAGTCCCCAGCTCGGGCGACAACTACACCGTGAATGTCGGGCAATATCACCCGTCAGAAGCCGTGGCCCCGTTCGCCAACCGGCACAGCGCCTCGTTAAGGGCCGTTTACGATCTGAGCGACCTGGAAAAATCGGTGTTTATCTACCAAACGGGGCAAAGCGGTTTGGCGTTCAGCGACCGCTATCGCGACATGGCCCAAGAGTGGTCGCAAGGGCAATACCGGCCCTTGCAAATGAACCCGGCGGGCTGGACGCATGCGCTGCTTTTGCGGCCCTGAATCTATTGAGGCATGAATGTGATCTGTACCGATGAAAGGTGAGGGACCCTAGGGAAGCTCTTGCAAAGCTCAGGTTCATGAAGCCACACGAATGCGAAGAGCCTCTTGCGCCAAGGCATTGATGCTCTTACCCTCTGCTTGCGCCGCAAGAGCCAGTTGTTCATGAAGCTCAGGGGAGATTCTGAGGTTGAATTTGCCAGAGAAATGCTTTCTGGGTTCAATGCCCTTTTCCTCGCATACCTGTAGAAATACTTGCAAGGACTTCCTGAACTCAGCGCGCAATTCTTTGGGTGTTTTGCCGTAAAAATCTGCGCCTCCATTGAGCCCAAGAATTTCACCGCGAAAGAGATCAAGCTCTTCGTCATACTCAATCTTGGCGTGATATCCGTTGACTGTCATGATGTTCATGGTTTTACTCCGTGCTGCTCAAGCCATTGTCGAACGCTGACAACGGCGCCTTTGTCGGTGTTAGGCGATGGATGAGGACGATGAAAAACTCGCACCTCCCCAAACAACACCACAGCCACACGGCTGCCTTCTCGTTCGCTGATGTCTGCACCCAATTCCACAAACAAGGCTTCAATGTCTTGCCATTGAATGTTGGCGCTGGTGGGCCTGGCAAAAAGCAGGTCCAAGGTGCGTTGGTGTTACCGCCTCATCAATTTATGGTACCAAAATTTGGTACCTTACACAAGATGGCCTAAAAAAAAGCCGATGCCACACAGGCATCGGCTGCTGCTGAGCCAAGTCAGGCTCAGGCGGCCTTGCGGGTGTAGCCCAGTTGCTCCAGCGCATGCGCCAGATGCTGCACGCTGCGCTCGGGCTGATGCCATTTGTCCAGACCAAACAGACCCAGGCGGAAGGTCATGAAGTCTTTCGGTTCGTCACACTGCAAGGGCACGCCGGCGGCAGTTTGCAAACCCAGGGCCAGGAATTTCTTGCTGTTGTGAATCTCGGGGTCACGGGTGTAGCTCACCACCACACCAGCGGCTTTATAGCCTTCGGCGGCGACGCTACGGATACCGCAGCCCTCCAACAGGGCACGCACCTGACGACCGAGTTCGATTTGTTCGAGGCGCACTTTGTCAAAGCCATATGCGCGCGTCTCGAGCATGATCTCGCGCATCCGGGTCAGAGCGTCGGTGGGCAGTGTGGTGTGGTAGATGTGGCCACCGGCCTCGTAGGCTTCCATGACCTGCAACCATTTCTTCAGGTCGCAAGCGAAGCTGCTGCTTTGTGTGGCGTCTATGGCCTGGCGGGCCCGTTCGGACAGCATGACCATGGCGCAGCAAGGTGAGCTGCTCCAGCCTTTTTGGGGGGCACTCACCAGCATGTCCACGCCCGTGGCTTTCATGTCCACCCACAGGGCTCCGGACGCGATGCAGTCCAGCACCATCAGTCCGCCCACGCTGTGCACGGCATCGGCCACAGCACGGATGTACTCGTCGGGCAAGACCATGCCCGCACTGGTCTCGACGTGGGGTGCGAACACCACGGCGGGCTTCTCACGCAAGATGGTGGCCACCACCTCTTCGACCGGGCATGGGGCCCAAGGGGCTTCAGGGCCGGCGTTGAGCGGACGGGCCTTCAGGACAATTTCTTGTGCCGGGATTTTGCCCATCTCGAAAATTTGGGTCCAACGGTAGCTGAACCAGCCATTGCGCACCACCAGCACCTTTTGACCACCCGCGAACTGGCGAGCCACGGCCTCCATGCCAAAGGTACCACTGCCGGGCACCAACACCACCGAGTGGGCGTTGTACACCTGCTTGAGCATGGATGAGATGTCACGCATCACGCCCTGGAAGCGCTGCGACATGTGGTTCAGCGCTCGATCGGTGTAGACCACCGAAAACTCAAGCAAGCCATCGGGATCGATATTGTTTAACAAGGCGGGCATGGTACATCCTGACTTTATGAAGTGGAATCTTCGATTTTATCCAAAGGGGCTTGTTTGGTTTGACTTTGTGTCACTCACTGGCCTCTAACGACCTAGGGTTAATACTAGGTTGCGGCAGAAAAGCCGTCGGCGATATAGTTATAAAAAATAACTTTTATTTGGAACGAGGTCCCCATGGCCACCCCACAACACCCTGACTTGCACTTGGACATGGACGGCGAAGTCGCCGTCGTCAGTCTGCGCCGGGCCAGCAAGCGCAATGCCTTGAACGACGGCCTGATCATCGCCCTGCGCGATCTGTTTCAAAACCTTCCCCCCCAGTCCCGCTCAGCGGTCATCCATGGTGAGGGCGAGCACTTTTGCGCCGGGCTCGATTTGTCCGAACTCAAAGAACGCGACGCCGGGCAAGGGGTCATGCACTCACGCATGTGGCATCAGGCCCTGGACTGTGTGCAATTCGGACCCGTGCCCGTCATCGCGGCCTTGCATGGCGCGGTCGTGGGTGGCGGCCTTGAATTGGCCAGTGCGTGCCACATTCGGGTTGCCGACGAGAGCGCCTTTTATGCCTTGCCCGAGGGTACTCGGGGCATTTTTGTCGGCGGCGGCGGCTCGGTGCGGGTGCCCAAATTGATCGGTGCCGCCCGCATGACCGACATGATGCTGACAGGTCGCGTCTACAACGCCACAGAGGGTGAACGCATCGGTTTGTCGCAATACGTCGTCCCCAATGGGCAGGCCTTGTCCAAAGCCCTTGAATTGGCACGGCGCATCGCCACCAATGCGCCGCTGACCAACTACGCTTTGACGCATGTGTTGCCGCGCATCGCCGAACAACCGGCCGATCACGGGTTGATGACCGAGGCCATGATGGCCGCCATCGCCCAAGCCGCCCCCGAAGCCAAAGCCCGGGTGAATGCCTTTTTGCAGGGTAAAGCAGACAAAGTCAAAAAGGCCTGAACACCACGCCCCATATCCAAGAGCGTGCCAAGGAGACCCCCCATGAGCATCCCTTACCGTCCCATGACCTTTGGCGTCACGCGGGTTCAGCTGCGTGACGGTGCCCCCGGGGTGCGTTATCTGTTGGCCGAGCAAGCCTTGGGCCCCTACCCCGATCGCCTCACCGATCGTTTGCAACATTGGGTGCAGACGCGACCCGAGCAAACCTTCATGGCCCGACGCATCAAAAACACCGACGGCACGCTGGGCGACTGGTTGCACCTGAGTTATGCCCAGGTGTGGCAACGCGGCCGCTCGATCGCCCAATGGTTGCTCGAGCACGGCTTGAATGACCAGCGCCCGGTGGCGATTCTGAGCGAAAACAGCCTGGAACACGCACAACTGGCCATCGCCTGCCTGATCGCCGGGGTGCCCTTTGTACCCGTCTCACCGCCCTACTCTCTGGTCAGCCAAGACTACGACAAACTCAAACATGTGCTCAAAACCGTCACCCCAGGCCTGGTGTTTGCCCAAGATGACCGTTATGCCAAAGCCATCGAGGCCAGCGTGCCCAAGGATGTGCCGGTGGTGCTGGCCGAAGGCCGCTTGGCGCATCGCGAAACATTGACTTTGAATCAATTGCAAGCCACTGTGGCCTCCGATGCAGTGGACCGCGCCATGGCCGCGACCGGTCCCGACACCATTGTGAAATTTCTATTCACCAGCGGTTCGACCAAATTGCCCAAGGCCGTCATCAACACCCAGCGCTTGTGGTGCTCGAATCAGCAGCAGATGTTGCAGTCGATGCCGGTGCTGGGCGAGTCGCCGCTGGTGCTGGTGGATTGGCTGCCTTGGAACCACACCTTCGGCGGCAACCACAACTTCGGCATGATTTTGTACCACGGTGGCACCCTGTACATCGACGACGGCAAGCCAACGCCGGCGCTCATGGGCGAGACCCTGCGCAATCTGCGCGAGATCGCGCCGACGGTGTATTTCAACGTGCCGACTGGTTTCGAAGCCATTGCCAACGCCATGAAAACCGATGCGCAACTGCGACAAAGACTGTTGTCGCGGGTGAAGATGTTTTTTTACGCTGGCGCCGCCTTGGCGCAACCGATTTGGGACAGCTTGTACGAATCGGCCGAGGCCGAAATCGGGCAACGCATCGTGATGAGCACAGGCCTGGGCATGACCGAGTCCGGACCCTTTGCGATTTTTGTCACCCGCCCCGAGGTCCGCTCGGGCGATTTGGGTGTGCCCACCCCGGGCATGGAGCTCAAACTGGTGGACATCGACGGCAAGACCGAGGTGCGCTACCGAGGCCCCAATATCACCCCAGGCTATTGGCGCAACGACGCCGAGACCGCCTCGGCATTTGATGAAGAAGGGTTTTTCAAGTCAGGCGACGCGGTCAAATGGATCGACGAGACCGACGTGCACCTGGGCCTGAAATTCGATGGCCGCATCGCTGAGGACTTCAAACTGGCCACCGGCACCTTCGTCAGCGTCGGCCCGCTGCGGGGCAAGATCATCGCCGCCGGTGCGCCCTATATTCAAGACGTGGTCCTCACGGGTCTGAACATGAAGGAAGTGGGCGCCATGGTGTTCCCGACCCCAGCGGTGCGAACGCTTTCGGGTTTGGGCGCCCAAGCCCCCTTGGCCGATGTACTGGCCAGCGTTGCGGTACAGGCGCATTTTCAGACCGTGGTCAATGAGCTGGCACGCTCGTCAACCGGTAGCGCCAATCGCATCGCCCGCTTGTGCCTGTTGTCCGACCCCCCCACCATAGACCGTGGCGAGATCACCGACAAGGGGTCGATCAACCAACGGGCCGTGCTGACCCACCGCGCCGACACCGTTGCTGCGCTGCACGCCGATCAGTTGCACCACATCATCAAACCCACGGTTTGAGGCGATACCGCCAGACCGACTCATCAGGAGAACAGCATGAAGATTCAAGGACAAGCGGCACTGGTCACCGGCGGTGGCTCGGGGCTGGGCGAAGCCACCGCCCGTGCATTGGCTGCCCAGGGCGCCCGAGTGGCGGTGCTCGACATCAACGCCGAACAGGCGCGCAAAGTGGCCGCCGAGATCGGTGGCGTGGCATGCCCGTGCGACATCACCGACAGCGCCAGCCTGCAACACGCCATGGACCAGGCAGCCAGCGCCCATGGCCCGGCCCGCATCCTCATGAGCATCGCCGGCATCGGGACCGCGAAACGGGTGGTAGCCAAAGACGGCTCGCCCGCATCGCTGGAAGAATTCAGTCGGGTCATTCAGGTCAACCTGATCGGCACCTACAACGCCAGTCGTCTGTTTGCAGCCGCCTGCACCAAGCTCGAGCCCATGACCGACGGTGAGCGCGGTGTGATGATCTTTACCGCATCGGTCGCAGCTTTTGACGGGCAAGTGGGCCAACAAGCCTACAGCGCTTCCAAAGCGGGCGTGGTGGGCATGACGCTGCCCATGGCGCGCGATCTGGCACAGCATGGCATTCGGGTCTGCACCATCGCGCCCGGCCTCTTTGCCACACCTTTGCTTAAATCCTTGCCCGAGCCCATTCAGGCCTCGCTGGCGGCCTCCATTCCTTTTCCCCAACGCCTGGGCCACCCCAGCGAGTTCGCCGACCTGGCCTTGCACATCGTCAGCAATGGCCACTTGAATGGCGAAGTCATCCGCCTCGATGGGGCCTTGCGCATGGCCCCGCGCTAAGGAGCAACCATGAGCAAGACCGTGGTGTATTCGGTAGACGTGCTGTTTGGCGACTGCGACCCGGCCGGCATCGTATTTTTTCCTAACTTCAGCAAGTGGATGGACGCTTCGTCGCTGAATTTTTTCATGCAGTGTGGCGTGCCGCCTTGGCGCGAACTGGTCAAGACCCGGGGCATCATCGGCACCCCCTTGCTCGAAATCCATACCCGCTTTCTGCGCCCCGCCACCTACGGTCAAACCATCCAGGTCCATACCTCGGTCGAGGCATGGTCGGGCAAGGTGTTTACCCATCGACACATCGTCCGTCGTGGCGAAGAAATCCTGTGCGAGGGCACTGAAAAGCGCGCCTTTTGCATACGACACCCCGACGATCCCGACCGGATCAAGGCCATCGAGGTGCCGCCGGACATTTTGGCCTTGTGCAGCTAAACCCTTTTTTCAGGAGACAAACCATGACTCAACGACGTGCATTTTTACAAGCAGGTGTCGCCGCCACCTTGTTTGGCTCGACGGCCTTTCGCCAGGCCTGGGCCCAAAGCGGTCTGCCCATCGAACAGGTGAAGATTTTCTACGGCTTTCCGGCTGGCAGTTCGGGCGACATCGTCTCGCGTCGCGTGGCCGAAAAAATCGCTGGCAGCAGCTACACCCGCAACGTGGCCGTGGTCGACAACCGCCCTGGGGCAGGCGGCCGCATCGCCATGGATGTACTCAAACCCGCGCCTGCCGACGGCAGTCACCTGGCCTTGACGCCGTTCTCGATGCTGGCGGTGTTCCCCCATGTGTATCGCAACCTCAGCTACGACCCGTTCAAAGATTTCGCACCGGTCTCCATGACTTCGATCATCAACCATGGGCTGGCTGTTGGCCCGCTGGTGCCTGAGAGCGTCAAGAACGTGCGCCAGTTCCTGGACTGGGCCAAAGCCAATCCGGCCTTGGCCAATTACGGCTCACCGGGTGCGGGTTCGACCCCACATTTTTTGGGTGCCTTGTTGGGCATCAATTCGGGCGTCGCCTTGAATCACATTCCGTACAAAGGCTCGGTACCCGGCGTCACCGACGTGGTCGGCGGACAAGTCGCGGCCATGGTCACCCCCCATGGCGATTTCATCGCCAACCACAAAACCGGCAAGATGCGCATTTTGGCCACCTCGGGCAGCAAGCGCTCCCCCTTTGTGCCCGAGGTCCCGACTTTTGCCGAGCAAGGCTTCCCCGAGTTGACGGTCGATGAATGGTTCTCCATCTTTGCCCCGGCACGCACACCGGCCCCGGTCATCGCTGCGGCCAACGCAGCGATCAACGCCGCCGTGCGCGACAAATCGGTGATTGACAGCCTGGCAGTGGTTGGGTTGGTGGCTCGGGGTTCCACCCCAGAAGAGTTGGGCCAGAGCCTGCGCGAGCAATACGAGCGCTGGGGCCCCCTGGTCAAGCGCATCGGCTTTACTGCCGACACCTGAGCCCTGGGCCGTCTGAAGCCATGGATTACCAAGCCCCCACCGCCGACGCCTGGTTCCTGATCGATCAGGCCTTGCAACTGCCCCAGCGCCTGCGCCAATTGGCGCCGTTTGCCGAAGTGGATGACGATCTGATGCGACAGGTGCTGGAAGAGTCCGGCACCTTTGTCGGCGAAGTCATCGCCCCGCTGAACCGACATGGCGACGAGCAAGGGGCCCAATGGCGCGACGGGGCGGTGACCATGCCCGAAGGCTTTCGAGAGGCCTATCAGGCCTTTTGGCAAGCGGGCTGGCCGGCACTGGCTTGCGACCCTGCCGACGGCGGTCAGGGCTTGCCTGCGGTCCTCGAAGCCACGCTCTACGAGATGCTCAGCGCCGCCAACCACGGCTGGACCATGGCACCGGGCTTGCTGCACGGCGCTTACGAATGCATCAAGCACCACGCCAGTGAGGCACTGAAGTCCCAGTACCTGCCGCGCATCGCCAGCGGCGAATGGTTGGCCACCATGTGCCTGACCGAACCCCACGCGGGCAGCGATCTGGGACTGGTGCGTACCAAGGCCTTGCCGCTGGCCGATGGGCGTTACGCCATCAGCGGGAGCAAGATTTTTATCTCGGGCGGTGAACACGACCTGAGCGACAACATCGTGCATCTGGTGCTGGCCCGCATGCCCGATGCCCCGCCAGGGCCCAAAGGGCTGTCGCTTTTTTTGGTCCCCAAAACCTACGAGGATGGCCATCGCAGCGCGGTGTACTGCGACCGCATCGAAGAAAAAATGGGGCTGCACGGCAGCCCCACCTGCGCCATGCG
>CAYMJT010000104.1:0-8786 GCA_964390775.1 uncultured Bordetella sp. | reverse complement strand
TCAAGAATGCGTTGACGACCATTCGTCGCGGCCCCGCCGGCTTGTTCCACCAGCCAACTCATGGGGTTGGCTTCATACATCAGGCGCAATTTGCCGGGCTTATTGGGTTCGCGCTTGTCCCAGGGGTACATGAAGATGCCGCCCCGGGTCAAAATGCGATGAACATCGGCCACCATCGAGGCAATCCAGCGCATATTGAAATCTTTGCCGCGCACCCCTTCTTTGCCCTCCAGGCACTCGTCAACATAGCGCCGCACCGGGGTATCCCAATGCCGCATATTGCTCATATTGATGGCGAATTCCTTGGTGTCCGCTGGAATCTGCACATTCTCTTGGGTCAGCACAAAAGAACCCTGTTCCCGATCGAGGGTAAACATTGCGACACCGTCGCCCACCGTCAGCACCAAAGTCGTTTGCGGCCCGTACACGCAATAGCCAGCCGCGACTTGTTGCTTGCCAGGTTGCAGAAAATCGGTTTCGCTCACGCCTTGGCCGCCATCGGATTTTTTCAGCACACTGAAAATCGTGCCGATGCTCACATTCACATCGATATTGCTCGATCCGTCCAAGGGGTCGAATAACAACAGGTACTCGCCTTGCGGGTAACGATTGGGCACCACATATATGCTGTCCATTTCTTCTGAGGCCATGGCCGCCAAATGGCCGCCCCACTCATTGGCTTCAATCAGCACTTCGTTGGCAATGATGTCGAGTTTTTTCTGCACCTCGCCTTGCACGTTTTCGCTCTCGGCAGAACCCAGCACGCCGCCCAGAGCGCCCTTGTTGACCGCATGGCTGATGCTTTTGCAGGCCCGCGCTACCACTTCGAGCAACAAGCGCAACTCGGGAGGAATTTTGCCCTTGGCGCGCTGTTGCTCAACCAAATAGCGAGATAAAGAAATGCTCATGCGCTTACTCCGACAGGGCGCGCGAGACCACCTCGCGCACATCAGGGCTTAGATCGGTTTTGGTCGCAACCCGGGCGATGGCCTCACGGGCTGCACTTCGATACGGCTCGGCCAGTTTGCGCCAGCGGTCCAGGGCGCGCGCCAATCGGGCCGCTACCTGGGGATTAAAGGCGTCGATCTCGATCACCTTCTCCGACCACAAGACATAGCCCGAAGCATCGGCGCGGTGGAAACCCGCAGGATTGCCGTTGCAGTAACTGAAGATCAGGCTGCGAGCGCGATTCGGGTTTTTGATTTCAAAGTCGGGATGCAACAGCAGTTGTTTCACCTTGGGCAAAATGTCACCGCCACGGTCACAAGCCCCTGCTTGCAGGGCGAACCATTTATCGATCACCAAGGCCTCTTGGCGATACAGGTCATGAAAGCGTTGCAGCGCAGTATCGGCCAGGGTGCTGCCCGATTGAACCAATGCACTCAAGGCATTAAAGCGATCGGTCATATTGCTCGCATCTTTAAAGGCCTGCAAGGTCTTGCCCTGCCATACTTCGTCGCCGCGCTTGACCGCGTTCAGGCACAACATCGACAAGGCCATACCGGCTAGGGCGCGTCGACCGCTTTGATCGGCGTCGGGCACATAAGCGCCTTGATGACGATGTGCCCCATAGGCCCACAGCCAATCGTCGTGCAAGCGCTCGGCCAAATCGGCGCGCAAGGCTTCGCGGACTGCGTGCACCATTTGGGGGTCGACCGACTCGAGTTGTTCGCCGATATAGGTTTCACTGGGTAGAGTCAGCACCAATTCTTTGAACGCCGGGTCCAAATCGGGGTGACGCAGCACCTGACGCAAGGCTTGCGTCAACTCTTCACCCAGTTCGGCACCATGCTGCCCTTGCAGGCATTTAACCGCCACCTCCAGACACAAACGCTGCGCCGCCTCCCAGCGGTTGAATGCGTCGCTGTCGTGCGCCAACAGCGTCAACAATTCTTGGCTTGTGTAAGGGTAGTGCAGAGTCACTGGGGCGCTGAACCCGCGCAACAAAGACGGTACCGGCGCTTCATTCATGCCCTCAAAGGTCCAGCTTTGCTCAAACTCAGTCAATACTTTCAGGGTGCTGGGTACCAATTCCTGACCCGAGGCCGAGAGCAAACCGAGTTGAATCGGTACCACAAACGGCAACTTATCGCTTTGTCCGGGCGTAGGCGCACAAAACTGGCGAACGGTGAGGACGAATTGGCCTTGCTCAGGGTCGAAATGGGTACTCACCTTCAGGGCCGGTGTACCTGCCTGGCTGTACCAGCGCTTGAATGACTCCAGGTGTTGCGCCAGCGCCGACGAGGGGTTGGCATCGGCCATCGCTTGCACAAAGTCATCACAGGTCACGGCTTGACCATCATGACGCTGGAAGTACAAATTCATGCCTTGCGCAAAACCATCGCGACCCACCAGGGTTTGCATCATGCGAACCACCTCCGCCCCTTTTTCGTAAATGGTAACGGTGTAGAAGTTATTGATCTCCAGGTAACTGTCGGGGCGCACTGGGTGCGCCATCGGTCCCGCATCTTCGGCGAATTGCACATTGCGCAGCAGACGCACGTCTTCGATGCGCTTGACCGCTCGCGCCGATGGGCTGCCAGCCAAGTCCTGACTGAATTCCTGATCCCGAAATACAGTCAGACCTTCCTTCAGCGACAACTGGAACCAGTCGCGGCAAGTGACCCGGTTGCCGGTCCAGTTGTGGAAGTACTCGTGCGCTACCACGCTCTCGACATTGGAAAAATCAATGTCGGTGGCCGTGGCCGGGTTGGCCAACACATATTTGGTGTTGAAAATATTCAGGCCCTTATTTTCCATCGCGCCCATATTGAAGTCGCTGGTGGCGACGATCATGAAGCGCTCCAGGTCCAGCGTCAGACCAAAGCGCGACTCATCCCAAGCGATGCTGTTCATCAGGGACTGCATGGCGTGTTCGGTTTTATCCAGATCGCCCGCTCGCACATAGACCTGCAACAGATGTTCGTTGCCGCTGCGTGATCGAATGCGTTGCTCCCGGCACACCAGATTGCCTGCCACCAGTGCAAACAAATAGCAGGGCTTGCGATGAGGGTCGACCCACCGGGCAAAATGGCGGCCTTCGTCCAACTCGCCTTGTTCGACCAAATTGCCGTTAGAGAGCAGTATCGGATAGGCCGATTGGTCGGCTCGCAGGGTTACCGCATAGCTGGCCATGATGTCAGGCCGGTCCAGGAAGTAAGTGATGCGACGAAAACCCTCGGCTTCGCATTGGGTGAAAAAAGTGTTCTGGCTCACATACAAGCCACTCAGCGAGGTGTTTTTGGCTGGATTGCAGGTGGTAAAAATTTCCAGCTCGAATGGTTCGCTGCCTTCTGGTAATTTCTCCAGCACCAATTGACCCTGGTCCATTTTGAACGAGGTGCCTTCACCGTTGACCAGCACCCGGGCCAGATTCAGTTCTTCGCCATCCAGGCGCAAGGCTTGGGGGGGCACCGCCGAATTGCGCCGAACCCGCATGCGATTGAGCACGCGGGTTTTGTTGACCTCCAGATCAAAGGTCAATTCCACGTGGTCAATGAAATACGCCGAAGGTTGGTAATCGAGCCGTTTGACCAATTGGCCTTGAGGTTCGCGCATGGTGTTCTCCAGATGGGTGCGCTTAGACGCCCTGTTTCAATGAGGCTTCGATAAAGGCGTCCAGATCGCCATCGAGCACCTTTTGGGTATTGGAAATCTCGACGTTGGTGCGCAGGTCTTTGATTCGGCTCTGATCCAGCACATAGGAGCGAATCTGGTGTCCCCAACCCACGTCGGTCTTGGTGTCTTCCAGTTTTTGTTGCGCTTCCAGCCTTTTGCGCATTTCGTAGTCGTACAGACGCGAGCGCAGCCGTCGCCAGGCCACATCGCGGTTGCTGTGTTGGCTGCGGCTGTCCTGACACTGCACCACAATCCCCGTGGGCACATGGGTCAGTCGAACCGCTGAATCGGTTTTGTTGATGTGCTGGCCGCCCGCACCACTGGCCCGGAAGGTGTCGACCCGCACATCGGCAGGATTGATGTCAATTTCGATCGAATCGTCAATTTCAGGATACACAAACACCGAGGCAAACGAGGTGTGGCGTCCCCCCGAAGAGTCAAACGGCGATTTGCGCACCAGCCGATGCACGCCGGTTTCGGTGCGCAGCAGGCCATAAGCGTATTCCCCCTCAATCTTGATCGTGGCGCTTTTAATACCCGCCACGTCACCCGCCGTCTCGTCTTCCACACTGGCCTTGAAACTCTTGCGCTCGGCGTATTTCAAATACTGGCGCAGCAGCATTTGCGCCCAGTCGCAGGCCTCTGTGCCCCCGGCGCCGGCTTGCAAATCGACAAAGCAATTGCTCGGGTCGGCTGCCTGATTGAACATCCGGCGAAACTCTAATTTTTCAATTTCGGTATGGATGCGGGCGGTGTCCTCTTCCAGCGTCAGCAAGCCCGCCTCATCGTTATCGGTCTTGCTCATCTCGAACAACTCAAGGTTATCGTCGATCTCGCCACCCAGGCGTTGCAACACCAGGACTACATCGTCAAGGGCTTTTTTTTCTTTGCCCAACTCCTGGGCTTTTTTCGGGTCGTTCCAAACCGCCGGGTCCTCCAAAGAGGCAGTGACGGTTCTCAGGCGCTCTGACTTGGCATCGAAGTCAAAGATACCTCCGTAAATCCTGGGCGCGTTGGCCCAAGCCGGTCAAAGTGCTGCCGATGAGATTGATGCGTTCTGCGTCCATGCGAGTTCCGAGGGTTCTTGAATCAACCCGCTATTTTCGCATGCGCCGGCTTGAACGTGGGCAATGCCCTTTAAAACATCGCCGACCACGACCACCGCCGGGCTGCCCAGGCCTTCACGCTCCACCATGGCGCTCAAATCCGACAAAACCGATACGGCATGCTTTTGATGGGGCAGGGACGCGTGTTGCACCACCGCGACTGGGGTGGTACCGGGCAGTCCAAGTCGCAGACCCTGGGCGATGGCGCTCAATTCCCGCACGCCCATATAAATCACCAAAGTCCAACGCTGGCTGTGGGCGGTGTGGCCGACAGCGGCCCAATCGGTGCCAGTCCCGCCAGGCTGATGGTGACCGGTCAACAGCACCACCCCTGAGGCATGATCGCGATGCGTCAACGGCACTCCCAAACTGCTGACCCCTGCCAGGCCAGCGGTGATGCCATTGATGACTTCCACGTCGAAGCCGTGTTCGCGCAAGGTCTGTACTTCTTCACCGCCTCGTCCAAAAATAAAGGGGTCACCCCCTTTGAGTCGGACCACGCGCTCACCCGCACGAGCACAGCGCAGCATCAGGCGTTCGATAAAGGCTTGCGGAGTCTGTCGGCAACCCCCGCGCTTGCCCACCCGCAGCACCCGTGCTTGCGGGGCGGCCAGCGCCAAGATCTCGGGGCTGACCAAATCATCGACCAGCAACACACTGGCCCACTCGATGGCACGAAGGGCGCGCAGGGTCAACAGGTCGGGGGCGCCAGGGCCGGCGCCCACCAGTTTGACCAAGGGACGAGAAATCACATGGGGCATGGCAGTCTCACTATGTTTTGAGTCATTGTGAGGCTGTTGATATGAAATTTATTTATATAGGTATGCGTTCAGATAGTTCTTCCAGCGGCCAGCGGGGGCGTACATCAAAGCCGTAGTCCGACTGGGTCTGGGCCATTCCGGCTTGCAGTCGCAAAGCAGCGGCCATGGCGATCATGGCCCCGTTGTCGGTGCAAAGGCTCAGTTCGGGGTAATGCACGCGCACACCTTGGGCCTGACATGACTGATTCAAGGCCAGTCGCAACATCTGGTTGGCGCCCACCCCGCCGGCCACCACCAATCGGGGGGCACCGGTTTGCCGTAAAGCCGTCATGGTTTTTTTTACCAACACCTCGACGATGGCCGCCTGGGTCGAGGCCGCCAAATCGGCACTGCGCTGAGCCAAGTCTTTTCCCAGCTTTCGGGTTTGGGTTAAAACGGCGGTTTTCAGTCCAGCGAACGAAAAATCCAGATCACCACTGTGCAACAGGGGGCGCGGCAGCTTGAAGGCCTGTGGGTTTCCTGCCTCGGCAAGTCGCGACAGCGCCGGCCCGCCAGGGTAGGGCAGGCCCATTAATTTGGCACTTTTGTCAAAGGCTTCGCCGGCCGCATCGTCGATCGTTTCGCCCAACAAGGTGTAATGTCCCAGTTGCTCGACTTGCAGCAATTGCGTATGTCCGCCTGAGACCAGCAACGCGACAAATGGAAACTGTGGCGGATCGGCCGCCAGAAAAGGCGAGAGCAAATGGCCCTCCAGATGATGCACCCCGAGCACGGGCCGCGCGATGGCCGCTGCCAGGGCACAAGCGACCCCCGCACCGACCAGCAAAGCGCCAGCCAAGCCAGGACCTCGGGTGTAAGCCACGCAGTCGATGTCAGACAGACCCAGTCCCGCTTGTTCCAAGACGGTGCGGGTCAAAGGCAGGACCCGGCGAATATGGTCGCGGCTGGCCAGCTCGGGGACCACCCCACCATAGGCTTGATGCATCTCGATCTGGCTGTGCAAGGCATGGGCGCCAAGTACGGGCGTCACGGCACGCTGGGCCTCATAACCCACCACCGCGACCCCTGTCTCGTCACACGAAGACTCGATACCCAAGACCCATTTCATGCGTGAAGTCTACCCCGCCGCATGAAATGCCAGGCGGATTGGCTTATTCCACTTGCAGGCGTTGCGCAGTCGAGATCGGTTGGCGCTTGACCAAGGTCAGGCTCAGGACACCATTTTCCAGCTTGGCGTTGCTGGCTTGCGGGTCGATCTCTTGGGCCAACTCGTACACCCCACGGTACTGACGCGGGGCATCGGGCAGGGTTTCAATACGCACCACAGCCCCATCAATGTCGATCCGAATTTGTTCGCGCGACACGCCCGGCATGTCAAAGCTGAGTTGAAACGACTTTTCGTCTTGCGTGCCCGGCTGAGTCGGGTTGCGCAGCACTTCACCCAAGAAACGCTCGAAAGCATGCAAATTGGGGCGGTGATAGGCAGCAACAGGTGCAAATAACATGGTGATCTCCGGTTGGGTTTAAACTTCTCGGCCTTGATTGGGCCTTGTCACCCAATTGGCGTGGTGCAGCGATTTTTCAAGTCTTTCTAACCCATGTTTTTTTTCGTCTCTTCCCTCTTGAAAAAAGCGCTACTGGCCCTCATGCTGTGTGCCGCTACCGTCTGGGCCAATCCAGACCACCTACCCCAGGGCGCACCCGTGCGATTGGCTCTGATTGAAGGACTCAGCGGCCCCTTTGCCAACGCTGGCGAATCGGTGTGGCGCAATCTGGCTTGGGGCATCGAGCGCATCAACGAACGTGGTGGTGTCCACTGGGGCGGTGCCAAGCGCGAGTTGCGATTGGAACGCTACGACAACAAAGGTCAGGTCGAAGAAAGCCTGGCCGCTTTGCGCTCGGCCATTGACGATGGGGCGCGGATTGTTTTGCAAGGCAATAGTTCGGCGGTGGCCGCTGCCCTCATCGAAGCCATCGACAAACACAACCACCGCGATCCGTCCCGCCAAGTCGTGTTTTTGAATTACTCTGCGGTCGACCCCAGCCTGACCCAGTCGCGCTGCAATTTCTGGCACTTTCGCTTTGACGCACATGCCGACATGCGCTTGCGCGCCTTGCTTTCGGTGCTGCGCACCGAGCGCGAACTCAGCCGCGTCTACCTCATCGGCCAGGACTACAGCTTTGGTCAGGCGGTGTTGCGTGAAGCCCGACGCTGGCTCACCGAACAACGCCCCGATTTAAACATTGTGGGGGAAGAGTTACACCCTTTGGGCCGGGTGAAAGACTTTTTGCCCTATGCACAAAAAATCAAATCCAGCGGGGCCCAGGCCGTGATCACCGGCAACTGGGGTAACGACCTGACCCTGCTGGTCAAAGCCGCCCGCGAGGTGGGTTACGAAGGTACTTTTTACACCTTCTATGGCAACGCCTTGGGCGCTCCTGCCGCTTTGGGTGAAGCTGGGGTTGGCAGAGTGATCGCTGTGGCCGATTGGTTGCCCAACCTGGGCACGCCCGAGTCAGATCGTTTCGTGCAGCGGTTTCGACAGCGATTCCCCAAGCCCGTCGACGACTACCAGCACATGCGCATGCAACTGATGCTAGAGGCCCTGGCGCAGGCCATGGGCCGCGCCCAAGCCCCCAACGCACTGGCGCTGGCGCACGCCCTTGAAGTGGCCGACGTCCAGCTGGCCGGACAGCGGGGCCAGATGCGTGCCGCCGACCACCAGTTCCAGCAACCCCTGGTGGTGGGCATCATGGACCGCTTGGGTAGCCCCGGAGTGAAATTCGACGTCGAGGGCTCGGGTTATGGATTTCGCGTCATCCGTCGCCTCAGCGCCAAAGAAGCCGAATTGCCCCAAAGTTGCACCATGCAGCGGCCCTAACCCATACACCTGGTGATTGATGCATGCCAAGCGCGCCCCAGGGTGCAACATTTGTGTTACACTCACAAGGTTGTTCATTGAGGAGCGATCCCTGATGAGCAGCAAAGCACGTCAGCGGCATTTCCGGCTGCGGACGCAAGTCAAATATTTTCAAGGAAACTGAAATGACCGCCATCACCAAGGCCGAGGTCGTCAAGGCCAATGCGCGCAGCGCCAACGACACGGGCAGCCCCGAAGTGCAAGTTGCTCTTCTGACCGCCCGCATCAATGAACTCACCCCCCACTTCAAACAACACGCCAAAGACCATCACGGTCGTCGTGGTTTGTTGCGCATGGTGAGCCGCCGCCGCAAATTGCTGGATTACCTCAAAGACAAAGACGCCGACCGTTACACCGCGCTGATCGCCAAACTCGGCCTG
>CAYMJT010000103.1:0-8792 GCA_964390775.1 uncultured Bordetella sp. | reverse complement strand
CGATATAAAAGTCGCCCTTCCAGCCGATGATCTGTCCTTTGTCGTCCAATGCCGCTTCCAGGTCCATGGAGCGCGGCGGGCTCTTGGGGGCCAGTGCGGTTTCATCATGACGCATCCATTGCACCCGCACTGGGCGTCCAATCGCCATGGCTATGAGCGCGGCGTCGGCACTGGCGTCCTCGTGCCCATTGCGTCCATAACAACCCGAGCCGTCCAGATAGACCAGGCGAATGCGTTCTTTGGGCAGGCGGGTGATGACCGACAACTCGTGCTGCATCGAGTGGGTGGCCTGTGAAGCCGACCACACCACCAACTGCCCGTTCTCATACTGGGCCACGGCGCAAGAGGGACCAATCGAGGCGTGTGTTTGTACGGCGAAGTGGTAGCTGGCCCGCACTTTTTTGGCCGCACTGGCCATCGCGGTTTCGATTTGGCCCACCTTTTGGGTGGCTTCTTCTTTGGCCAAGGGCAGCTGACGCCAAGTGCTGTCCAGCCGGTCTTTGGCCGGCAGGTCGGGGCCGGGGGTCCATTGAACCACAATGGCGCGTGAGGCTTTCACGGCGGCCCACTCGGTGCTGCACACGACCGCCAGAAAATCGCCTTGGCGCACGGTCTGCACATAGCCTTTGACTTTGCGCGCACCACGGTCGTCGACCGATGCAATGGTGGCCCCAATTTGGGTCGAACGTATCACCCGGGCGTGCAACATGCCAGGCAATTTGAAGTCGTGCACATAGGGGTGCTCGCCCGTCACTTTGGCCGGAATGTCTACCCGGGGGATCGATTGCCCGACCACCGCGTAGTCGGTGTGAGATTTCAATTTGGCTTTGGGGTCCACTTTCAATTCAAATCCCTTGCCGATCAATTCGCCATAGCTGATCTTTTGTTGCGGGTTGGCGCTGTCGATGACCACACCGTCAATCACTTTGAGTTGGGTCACCGGGACTTGCCATTTTTGGGCGGCGCGCTCGATCAAGGCGGCGCGCGCGCTGGCGGTGGCGATGCGCAACTCAGAGCCGCCTTGCTGGATGGTGAGTGCGGCACCGGTCAACCACTGATCAGGCGTGGTGGCGGTATCGCCCATCACCATCCGGATGTGATGAAAGGGCACCGATAACTCTTCGGCCGCAATCTGGGATAAAGCGGTTTGGGTGCCCGTGCCCAGATCGACTTTGCCCACATAAATCGTGACCTGGTTTTGGCGGTCGATGGTCAGCCAAGTGTCCAATGCGTCTTTGGCCACGCTCTTGGCGGGCGCCAGGCCGGATGTCTGGGCGGCCTGCGCAAGCTCCGAGAATTGAAAGCTGACCAGCATGAGGCCGGCGCCAGAGGCTTTCAGGAAATGACGGCGATCGAGTGTTTGCATGGCGTTGTCTCCTGGGCCGATCAGGCCTTGATGCTTTTCATGATGGCTTGCACGATGCGCTGATGCGTCCCGCAGCGGCAAAGGTGTCCGGCCAGCGCGTCGTTGACTTGCTGTTGCGTGGGTTGGGGGTTTTCATTGAGCAAGGCTTGGGCGCTCATCAACATGCCGTTGATGCAATACCCACACTGGACCGCCTGGGTGTCTATGAACGCTTGCTGCAAGCGGTTGGGGGACTTGGACGAACCCAGGCCCTCTAATGTGGTGATCTTTTTTGTTTGCACCGATTGCGCTGGCGTCACGCAAGAGCGCACGGCCTTGCCGTCGACCCAAACGGTGCAAGCGCCGCATTGGCCCAGACCGCAGCCAAATTTGGGGCCTTGCAGACCGAGTTGGTCACGCAAGGCATAGAGCAAAGGAATGTCAGCGTCGGCGTCGAGTTGGCGCTTTTGACCGTTGACTTGGAGTCGAATGGTGGACATGGGGTCTCCTGGCGTTGAATATGGTTCAGGGTTATACCCTTCTCAAAATCGAAATTGAGCCTTTAAAATTCGGCATTAATTGATGTATCCTTAACTAAAAGTTAAGTTTTGCCGATTTTCACCATGAACCTGAATCGATTTGATCTGATCAGCCTGCGTTTATTTGTCAGTGTGGTCGAACTGGGCAGCCTGACCCTTGGGGCCAAGGAATTTGGCATTTCATTGGCGGCGGCCAGCAAGCGCATCTCGGAGCTCGAGACCCATGTGGGGCAGGTCTTGCTGGTGCGTGGCAAAAAAGGTGTGCTGCCCAGCGCCGCTGGTCAGGCCATGTATCGCCATTCGGTCGAGTTGGTGGGGCGACTGGCTCAGTTGTCGCACGCCATGGAAGACTTCCAACGCGGCGCCCATGGCCATTTGCGCATTTGGGCGAACCCATCGGCATTCGCCCATTTTTTGCCGCAAATGGTATCGCTGATGGCGCGCCACCACCCGCAGATACGCATCGAATTGGAAGACGTTTTAAGTCACGAGGCCGTCCGTTCGGTGCTCAGTGGCGGCGCCGAGTTGGGCGTGATCGCCGAAAACACCCCTGCCGAGGGCTTGCAGACGCTGCTGTGCGAAGAGGACGAGTTGGTGTTGATTGCGCCAGCGGGGCATCCGCTGCTGGGCGAGCAGCCCGTGCGGCTGCAAGATGTGCTGGCCCATGAGTTGGTTGGCATGAATATGTCGACCTCGCTGATGCGCCAGATCAATGGCCAGGCCTCGCTCAATGGCCAGTCGGCCCGCCTGCGGGTTCAGGTACGCGGCTTTGACACCATGTGCAAAATGGTGGCGGCCGGGGTCGGCGTCGCCATCTTGCCGCATTTGTCGGCCTTGCCCTTGGCGCCCGCTTTAGGCTTGGGGCTGCAACGCATCGAGGGCGAGTGGACGCAGCGGCGGCTTTATCTGGCCATGCGCGATCAGAACCAGTTGTCGGCACCGGCGCGTGCTTTTGTGGCCCTGATGCCCTATGTGGCCCAGGCCCATTGAGTTTCCTTAAAACTCTTTTTGCAGCGTCAGCGCCAGCGCATAGAGCGCCTTGCGCGAGCCACCCGAGAGTTCGCAGGCGGTTTGCACAGCGGTTTTCAAGGGCAATAAAGGCAGCAAGGCCCGTAACTCGCGCTCGCCCGCCAAGCGGCCATCGACGTGATCGGGGCTGACTTCGTGCAGCACGAGAGCAAATTCGCCCCGGGTGCGGTGTTCATGCTCTATCAACCAAGCCGCCAAGCCATGGGTGTCGAGGTTAGCGATCTCTTCGAATTGCTTGGTCAACTCCCGCCCCACTGTCAAACCCCGGGAGGGCAGGGCGGCCCAGGCCTGAGCCAGAGACGCCATTCGGTGCGGTGCCTCAAAAAAACATTGCACTCGCGGGTCATACATCATTTCAGTCAGTCGCTCGCTGCGTTGCTGGCCTTTGGGCGGTAAAAACCCATGAAAAACAAAGTCGGCACGATCACCCTGCCAGGCACCGCTTGCGCTCAGCAGCGTGGTGACACTGCTGGCGCCGGGCAAGGCCACGACGCGCAAGCCCGCCTGGTGCGCCCGCCGGGCCAACCGTGAGCCGGGATCAGAAATACCCGGGGTGCCAGCGTCACTCAGATAGGCGATGCGTTGGCCCAAACGCAAGGCCTCTAGCACCTTGCTCGCCGCCTCGGCCTCGTTGTGCTGATGCAGCGCGACCCAATGCGTTTGGGCAAGGTCCAGACCCAAGGCACGAAACAGTTGTTGGCTGTGTCGCGTGTCTTCACAGGCGACAGCGTCCATCAGACTGAGTGTGTGCAGAGCGCGCAGGCTGATATCGGCAAGATTACCTATGGGCGTGGGAACCAGATACAGGGCACCGAGCGGATAATCTTGCCAGGCGGCAGTCGCATGGGCAGCAGCGCGGGCGGAGTCGAAAGATGGGTTCAAAAATCACCTCGAATGTGACAAACCGGACGCATCGGGCCAGTCCCAAGGCCATGGGCGATTTGGCCGAATCGCAGGCCCTGGCATGGTTGCAGGCGCGGGGCTGGCAATTTCTTCAGCGTCATTATCGTTCGCCCGGACGCGGTGGGGGCGAAATCGACCTGATCATGCGCGATCCGACAGGTGTTTTGGTGTTTGTCGAGGTCCGCCGCCGCAGCCGCTCGCAGTGGGGCGGCGCCTTGGCCAGCGTGACCCGAGCCAAACAGTTGCGCATCATCTGGGCCGCCCGTCACTATTTGCGTGGCTGGGTGGGGGGGCCGCCGCTTTGTCGCTTTGATGTGGTGGCCCTAGAACCCGAGGGGTTGCGCTGGATCGAGGGCGCATTTACTTTATGATTCGGGTCATGTTAGAACAACGCATCGGGCAGCAATTCATTGACAGTGCCGACCTGAAATATCAGGCCGCGCAGCAAATGTCCAAGCCCATCGCCGAGGCGGTTCAAGCCCTCATGACTTGTGTTACCAATGGCGGCAAGGTGCTGGCCTGTGGCAACGGCGGATCGGCCGCCGATTGTCAGCATTTCGCCGCCGAGTTTGTGGGCCGTTTTGAGCGCGAGCGCCCCGAGTTGGCGGCCATCGCCCTGAGCACCGACAGCTCGATATTGACCGCCATCGCCAACGATTACCACTTTGATCAGATATACGCCAAGCAAGTGCGCGCCCTGGGGCAACCGGGTGATGTGTTGCTGGCCATCTCGACCAGCGGCAATTCGGCCAATGTGATTGCGGCCATCGAGGCCGCGCACCAACGCGAGATGACCGTGGTCGCTTTGACTGGCAAAGGCGGTGGCCGCATGGGGGCCATGTTGCGCGAAACCGATGTTCATCTGTGCGTGCCGCACGATCGCACGGCGCGCATTCAGGAAGTGCATCTTTTGACCATCCACTGCTTGTGCGATGGGGTGGACACTTTGTTGTTGGGTTCACAGGAGGGAAACACGTGAAAACCATTTTGATTCGAAGCACCCTGCTTTTGGCCTTGGTCGCCGCATTGCCGGCTTGCGCTCCCCTGATGGTCGGGGGCATGGTCGGCGGCGCCATGGTCGCAACCGATCGCCGCACCTCGGGCATCCAGTTGGAGGACGAGGGCATCGAAATCAAGGCCGCCAGCCGTCTGCGTGAAATGTTGGGGGGCCGTGGCCACATCAACATCACCAGCTACAACCGCCAAGTGTTGATCACGGGCGAAGTGCCCAATCAGCAAGACAAAGACTATGTGGCCAAATTGGTCTCTGAAGTCGAGAACGTGCGCCTGGTGGTCAACGAACTGGTGATTGGTCTGAACTCCAGCCTGACCGAGCGCTCGACCGACGCGCTGATCACGGCCAAGGTCAAGGGCCAGATGGTCGACAGCAAAGATATTTTTGCCAACGCTTACAAAATCGTCACCGAGCGCGGGGTGGTTTATCTGATGGGTCGCGTCACCCAGCGCGAGGCCGAGCGTGCCACCGAAGTCGCACGCCAGGTCAGTGGCGTGAAAAAAGTGGTGCGTGTGTTCGAGATTCTGACCGAGGCCGAACTCAACGCCCTGTTACCGCCACCGCCCAAGAAATAAACGGCGGGCCCTTGCGCGCCGTGGCCTGATTAGCGCAAACGCTTGATCAGGCTGGAGGTATCCCAGCGCGACCCGCCCAATTGCTGAACGTCGGCATAAAACTGATCGACCAGTGCGGTCACGGGTACGCGCGCGCCGTTGCGCTTGGCCTCGTCCATCACCAGGCCCAGGTCTTTGCGCATCCAATCCACGGCAAAACCAAAATCGAACTTGTCGGCCGCCATGGTTTTACCCCGATTGTCCATTTGCCAGCTTTGCGCCGCTCCTTTGCCGATGACATCGAGCACCTGCTCCATGTTCAAGCCGGCGCGCAGGCCAAATGCGATGCCTTCACTCAAACCCTGAACCAGGCCGGCGATGCAGATCTGATTCACCATTTTGGTCAATTGGCCAGCGCCGGGTGCGCCCATCAGGGCAAACGAACGCGAGTAAGCCATGGCCACCGGCTTAACCCGATCAAAGGCGGCGGATTCACCGCCGCACATGACGGTCAACAAACCGTTTTGGGCACCGCCTTGACCGCCAGAGACAGGCGCGTCGATAAAGGCCACGCCTTGCTGCGCCGCCAAGGCGTGCAATTCGCGGGCCACGTTGGCCGAGGCCGTGGTGTGATCAATCAGGACCGCTCCTTTTTTCATGCCGGCCAGGGCTCCGTCTGGGCCCAACACCACCGAACGCAGGTCGTCGTCATTGCCCACGCACATGAACACCAGATCGGCGTTGCTGGCCGCTTGGCGTGGCGTGAGGGCGCTGCCATGTCCGAACTCCTTGACCCAGTCTTGCGCTTTGCCGCTATTGCGGTTGTAAACCGTGACTTGGTGTCCGGCCAAGGCCAGATGGCCGGCCATCGGGAAACCCATCACCCCCAGGCCCAAAAAGGCGACACGGGTGGCAGAAGTAGGCTCGTAGGTTTTGGGATTGGTGCTGGCCATGATCAAGAGGTGTGGGTTAGAGATGCCAGAAATGATAAGCCCAATCGAAAGTCCGACTGTGGCAGACCAGCAAATCGAACACTCAGCCCTGTGCGGGGCGCTGAAGGGGTACAGTTCAATCATGAGTGAGACGTGGACACGATCCTGGCACCAGGTGTGCGGGCGCATTCGGCAGGCCGAGCAGTTGGCGGGCCGAGCGCCAGGTGCTGTCCAATTGCTGGCGGTGTCCAAGACTTTTTCGGCCCAAGCCGTGCATGAATTGGCCCTGGCCGTGGGTCAACGCGATTTTGGCGAGAACTATGTGCAAGAGGGCGTCGAAAAAATCAACGCCCTGACCCACACCGAGGTCGGCCCACACCTGGTCTGGCATTGCATCGGCCCCTTGCAAAGCAACAAAACCCGCTCGGTGGCCGAGCATTTTCATTGGGTCCACACGGTTGATCGCTTGCGCATCGCGCAACGCTTGAGCGACCAGCGCCCGGCCCATCTGCCCCCTTTGCAAGTGTGCATCCAGGTCAATGTCGACGGCGGCGCCAACAAATCGGGCATCGCACCCGAACAAGCCTTAGAACTGGCGCGCGCCGTGGCCGTTTTGCCCCGTTTGCGCCTGCGCGGCTTGATGACCATTCCAGACCCGGTCGAAGATGACTCGGCCCAGGTGCAACTGCACCAAAGAGCGCGGCATTGCTTCGAGCACCTGGGGCAGGCCCTGGCCTTGCCCCACTGGGATACTTTGTCCATGGGCATGTCGGCCGACCTCGAGGCCGCCATACAAGCGGGCAGCACCCTGGTTCGGGTCGGCACCGCCTTGTTTGGCCAGCGCCCGCGTGGGGATGAGCCTTTTCCAGTAAAGTCCTGAATATGAATGCCCCTCTTCCCCCATCGGCCAGTGCGCCCGAGCGCGCCCGCCGCCAGGCCGAGGTGGTGGCCGCACTGGGCGCGGTATTGCCACCGCAGTCCTTGCTGTACACCCCCGAAGACACCATCCCTTATGAGTGCGATGGCCTGACGGCTTATCGCCAGCGGCCTCTGTGTGTGGCCTTGCCCGAGACCGAGGCGCAAGTGCAGCAGGTGCTCAAGGTCTGTCATCGCTTGCAGGTGCCGGTGGTGGCCCGGGGCGCTGGAACGGGTTTGTCCGGCGGGGCCATGCCCCATGCCGATGGGGTGACCTTGTCCATGGCCAAATTCAACCGGATCATTTCGGTCGATGCCCACAGCCGCACCGCCGTTGTTCAGTGCGGCGTGCGCAATTTGGCCATCAGCGAAGCCGCAGCCCCCCTGGGTCTGTACTACGCCCCCGACCCTTCCAGCCAAATTGCCTGCACCATCGGCGGCAATGTGGCCGAGAACTCGGGCGGCGTGCACTGCCTGAAATACGGCTTAACGGTTCACAATGTGATGAAGGTCAAAGGCTACACCATCGAGGGCGAGCCCATTGAGTTGGGCAGCGACGCGCTCGACACCCCCGGCTATGACCTGCTGGCGGTCGTGGTGGGCAGCGAAGGCATGCTGGCGGTGACCACCGAGGTGACGGTTCGCCTGGTCCCCAAGCCGCAACTGGCGCGTTGCATCATGGCCAGTTTTGACGATGTGCGTCGCGCCGGCGAGGCGGTGGCGGCGGTCATCGCGGCTGGCATCATTCCGGCCGGCCTGGAGATGATGGACGGCCCCATGACCGTGGCGGTGGAAGACTTCGTGCACGCGGGCTACGATTTGTCGGCGGCCGCGATTTTGTTGTGCGAAAGCGATGGCACGCCAGAGGAAGTCGAGGAAGAAATCGCCCGCATGAGCGAGGTCTTGCGCGCCAGCGGCGCTACCGCCATCACGGTCAGCCGCGACGAAGCCCAGCGCCTGAAATTCTGGAGCGGCCGAAAAAACGCTTTCCCCGCCTCGGGCCGCATCAGCCCAGACTATATGTGCATGGATTCGACCATCCCACGCAAAAGACTGGCCGACATCTTGCAAGCCATTTCAGACATGGAGCGCAAATACGGGCTGAAATGCCTGAATGTGTTCCATGCGGGCGATGGAAATTTACATCCGCTCATCCTGTTTGATGCCAACGACCCCGATCAATTGCACCGCTGCGAATTGTTTGGCGCCGACATTCTAGAGACCAGCGTGGCCATGGGCGGCACGGTAACGGGCGAACATGGGGTGGGCGTCGAAAAACTCAACAGCATGTGCGTTCAATTCACCCCCGAAGAAAACGCGCTGATGCTGGGTGTCAAATATGCCTTTGACGGGGCCGGTTTGCTCAATCCGGGCAAGGTCATCCCCACCCTGTCGCGCTGTGCCGAATACGGCAAGATGGTGATACGGGCCGGGCGGCTGCCGCACCCCGAACTCGAGCGTTTCTAGGTAAGCGCTGCATCACTCGGGTCGGCCGCGCACTATGCCATTGGGGTTGCCCCCCAACCGACTCACGCGTTGATCCCGTTGGGGTCTGACCCC
>CAYMJT010000102.1:407-9031 GCA_964390775.1 uncultured Bordetella sp. | reverse complement strand
TAATACAATATATAAGAATCCATAATACGAATGAATAAGGCCAGACCCAGGCCTGGGTCTGGCCCCTGTGGATGGCCAGAATTTAGGCGCCTAGGCGGGCCAGATGACGCTCGATTTGTGCCCTGACTTGGGCTGGGGCGGTGCCACCCAAGGTGTTACGGGCGTGCAGCGAGCCGCGCAGACTCAGGCATTCGAAAACATCTTTTTCGATGGCAGGGTGAAACCCTTGCAGAACCGACAGAGGCAACTCGGACAGGTCGCACGGGCGGATGCTGGCGGCCTTGACGGCATGGGCCACGATTTCGTGAGCGTCCCTGAAGGGCAGGCCTTTTTTGACCAGATAGTCGGCCAGATCGGTCGCAGTGGCATAGCCCTTTTGCGCAGCGGCCTCCATGGCCTGGGCGTTGACGGTGATCCCACCCTCTTTCTTGCCGCTGTTGGGGTTGGTCTGTCCGGCGACCATCTCGACAAAAATGCGCAGGGTATCGCGCAGGGTGTCGACGGTGTCGAACAGGGGCTCTTTATCTTCTTGGTTGTCTTTGTTGTAGGCCAGGGGCTGGCCTTTCATCAAGGTGATCAAGCCCACCAGATGCCCCACTACCCGTCCGGTTTTGCCACGGGCCAATTCGGGCACATCGGGGTTTTTCTTTTGCGGCATGATCGAGCTGCCGGTGGTGAAACGATCGGCGATTCGGACAAAGTCAAAGTTTTGGCTCATCCACAAAATCAATTCTTCGCTCAGACGGCTGATGTGAATCATGCACAGACTGGCTGCGGCAGTGAATTCAATGGCGAAATCCCGATCGCTCACGCCATCCAGGCTGTTCATGCAGATCTGGGGCTGACCCTGGGCATCGACCATGCCCAGGGTGCGGGCCACCCTGGCGCGATCCAGCGCATAGGTGGTGCCGGCCAAGGCCGCGCTGCCCAAGGGCAGGCGATTGGTACGCCGGCGCACGTCGATCATGCGCTCTTCATCGCGAGCAAACATTTCCACATAAGCCAGCAAATGATGGGCAAAACTCACAGGTTGGGCCACTTGGAGGTGGGTGAGTCCGGGCATGATGACGTCCACATGGCCTTGGGCCACTTGGACCAAGGCGAGTTGCAGCTCGCGCAGCAAGGCCAGCAGGCCGTCGATTTCATCACGCAACCAAAGCCGCACGTCGGTCGCCACTTGGTCGTTGCGGCTTCTGCCGGTGTGCAGCCGTTTGCCAGCATCACCGATCAGTTGAGTCAGTCGGGCCTCGATGTTGAGGTGTACATCTTCCAGATCCAGCTTCCACTCAAAGTGGCCGTTTTCAATGTCTTGACGAATCTGGGCCAGGCCGCTCTCGATGGCGGCAAAATCGGGCCCAGAGATGATGCCTTGCGCGGCCAGCATTTCGGCATGGGCCAAAGACCCCTGAATGTCGGCGCGCCAGAGTCGCTGATCAAAAAACACGCTGGCGGTATAGCGCTTGACCAGCTCACTCATCGGCTCGCTAAACAGCGCCGACCAGGCTTGGGCTTTTTTGTCGAATTGATTGGAAGTCATGCCCCGATTTTAGGCGCAGGCAGGGTCACAAGGTGCTAGGATGTGCTCAGGTTTTATCCACACCCGGTTCCGGCCGGTCGTTTATCGTGAAATTGACCATCGCAACCCGTGAAAGTCGCCTGGCCATGTGGCAAGCCGAGCACGTCCAGGCCCTGCTGCGGCAACAAGGGCATGTCGTTGAACTTCTGGGCATGACCACCCAAGGCGATCAGATTCTGGATCGTTCCCTGAGCAAAGTCGGAGGCAAAGGGCTGTTTGTCAAGGAACTGGAACTGGCGCTCGAACAGGGGCAGGCCGATCTGGCGGTGCATTCGCTCAAGGATGTGCCCATGGACCTTCCCCCTGGGTTCGCCTTGGCGGGGGTGATGGAGCGTGAAGACCCCCGCGATGCCTGGGTCTCGCCCCACCACGCCCGCCTGGAAGACCTGCCGCTAGGGGCCGTGGTGGGCACCTCCAGCCTGCGGCGCACCGTGTTGTTAAGGGCATTGCGACCCGATTTGCGCATTGAGCCCTTGCGTGGCAACTTGGATACCCGTTTGCGCAAACTCGATGAAGGCCAGTATGCGGGCATTATTTTGGCGGCTGCTGGCCTGAAACGTTTGGGCTTGTCTCAGCGCATCCGACATATTTTCGATACTTCGCAGATGCTGCCTGCCGCTGGGCAGGGGGCTTTGGGCATCGAGGTTTTGGCCCAGCGTCAAGATCTGATGCAAGCCTTGTCTTTTTTGGTCCATCCACCGACCTGGTTGACGGTGGCGGCCGAGCGAGCGGTCAGCCGTGCCATGGGCGGGAGTTGTTCCATGCCTTTGGCAGCGCATGCCGAGTTAAAAGGCGAGCGCTTGCTGTTGCGCGCGGCTTGGGGTGACCCACAAGGTGCGCCCAGGCTGTTGGCGGCCCATATCGAGGGACATGCCCGAACTTTGGCCGAGGCCGAGCGCTTGGGCTTGCAGGTGGCCGATCAACTCAAGACTTTGGGCGCGCACTAAAGCGGCCTCTAGGCGAGTGCCGTTCATGACCCGCCCAACCCTGATACTGACTCGACCGGCTGCCGACGGCGCCAGCTGGCAGGATTTTTTTCAGGCCCAGGGGTGGTCGACTTTGAGTTGGCCCTTGATTGAAATTCAGGCACTTGCACCGCCGGAGAACCGTCTGCTGATGGCTTGGCAAACCTTGGCTGAACATCAGGCGGCGATGTTTGTCAGTCGGGCTGCAGCCCAGCATTTTTTTGCGGCCCGTCCGCTGGGACTGACCTGGCCGCAGCACACCCGGGCCTGGTGTACTGGGCCGGGAACCCGTCAAGCCTTGCTCGATCAGGGGCTGGCCCAGGGGCAAATTGATCAACCGGCACCGGGTGCCAGCCTGGACACCGAGCACCTATGGCCGGTGGTGCAGGCGCAAATCAAGCCTGAGGGCCGTGTGCTTTTTGTGCGTGGCACCGATGCAGACCCACAAAACGCCCGCCAGGGGGCTGCCGGTGTGGGGCGCGACTGGTTGGCGCAACAAGTGACTGCGCAGGGTGCCCAGGTGGCTTGGGCCATTGCTTATCGACGTGCCTGCCCGATTTGGGATAGGCGCCAGATCGAGCGCGCGCAGGCGGCTGCGGTCGATGGTTCGATTTGGCTGTTTTCCAGCGCCCAAGCGCTGGTGCATTTGCAAAGCCTTTTGCCGCAACAAGTCTGGACTCGTGCGGCGGCTGTGGCCACCCACCCCAGGATAGGTGCGCAAGCGCAGGCCATGGGATTTCAGCCGGTATGGACTTGCACGCCCCAACCCAGTGCCATTCTGGCCTTATTAAAATCACTGTCATGACCTCTGGCGAAACTTCCCCTCAAGCTGGCCCAGACGCCACCCCCCCATCTCGTCCAATGGCCTTTTGGTGGGCTTTGGGCGTTGCCGTTCTGGCCGTGGGCCTGTGTGCCATGTTATGGGTCAAGCTCAACTCGGTGCAAGAGTTGTTGGCCAGACAAAGCAGCGACAGTGGACTGCTGGCGACCGAAGCCCGGGCCTCGGCTCGACAAGCCGAGGAATTGGCACGCGACAATGCCGCACGACTGGCGCTCACCGAGGCCAAAATTTCTGAAATCAATCTGCAGCGGGCGCAACTCGAGCAGTTGATGCAAAGCCTGAGCCGGGCGCGGGACGAAAATCTGCTGGCCGATCTCGAATCGGCCTTGCGTGTGGCCGAGCAGCAAGCGCAATTGACGGGCAGTCTGCAGCCCCTGGTGTCGACCTTGCGCACCATCGAACAGCGCTTGGCCAAACAGCTCAATCCCAAATTCAGCCCCTTGCAAAGGGCCGTCGGCCGCGATCTGGAAAAGTTGACCGCCACCGGCCTGGTGGACACCCCAGGGATGCTGTCTCGGCTCGACACCCTGATTGGACAAGTGGACGATTTGCCCTTGCTCAATGCCGTCGGACCCATGACGAAAGAGAGCGACCCTGGCACCAAGCCCAGCGGATGGCAGCGCGCCATCAGCAGCGATTGGTGGGGCAGGGTGCTGGCCGATCTTTGGGAGGACCTGCGCGGATTGGTTCGCATCAGTCGCATCGACCAGCCCGACGCGGCCTTGTTGGCGCCCGAACAGTCATTCTTCTTGCGCGAAAATCTCAAATTGCGCTTGCTCAACGCCAGACTGGGCTTGTTGTCGCGGCAGTTCGACAGTGCCCGCGCCGATTTGCAAGTCGCCCAGAAAGACCTGCGACGTTATTTTGACGTTCAAGGCCGCCTGGGCTTACAGGCGGTGGAACAACTGCAGCAGATGCAAGGTGAGATCAAACAAGTCAAGTTGCCACGCGTCGATGAGACCTTGACGGCCTTGGAAACCCTGAGCGCTGGGCGGTGATCATGAAGTGGGTGTTGTGGCTCTTGGGTCTGTTTGCGGTGGCAGTGGCCAGCGCCTTCATCGCCGGTCAAAGCGACGGCTCGGTCAGTATTTTTTGGTCCCCTTACCGGCTGGATCTTTCCTTCAATCTGTTTGTCTTGGTCTTGCTGCTGGGCTTTGTTTTTTTGCACGGTGTGTTGCGCGCCGTCTCTGCATTGTTTGATTTGCCGCGCCAGGCCAGGCGTTGGCGCATGTTGCAAAAAGAACGTGCGGTCCACGCGGCGCTGTTTGACGCCCTGGCCTTGATGCTGACGGGACGGTATTTGCGCGCCCGTAAGTCGGCACAACTGACGCTGGATCTGGAGCGTGATTTGCGGGAAAACCTGCGGTTGGGCGAAAGCCTGCCACGTCATTTGGGTCAGCTGCGCATCATGGCCGATCTGGTGGCCGCTGAGAGTGCCCATGCCTTGCGCGACCGGGGGGCTCGCGATGGCCATTTAGCGCAGGCTCTGGCCAACGACCCCAATGGCCAGCAGCCGCATCTGGCCGAATCCATGGACGCCGCCCGCCTGAGTGCGGCGCGCTGGACTTTGGGGGACCGCGACGCTGAGACCGCTTTGCGGCAACTGGACGAACTGCCCCCTGGTTTGGCCCGTCGCACCCTGGCTTTGCGCTTGCGTCTCAAGGCCAGTCGATTGCTGCGCAAGCAGGGCATGGCCCTGGAGACTGCGCGCTTGCTCACCAAACACGGTGCGTTTTCTGAGGCCGCCTCGGGCAGTTTGCTGCGCAGCTTGGGTTTGAGTAGCCTGGCCGAGTGCGAAAACCCTGAACAACTCTTGAAACTATGGTCACAGTTGCCTGCCGACGAGGCCCAGGACCCCGAGTTGGCCCGAAGTGCGGCTTCGCGCTGGCTGAGTCTGGGCGGCGAACCGGGTCGCGCCCTGACCTGGCTGATGCCCATCTGGACGAGTTGGGTGCAAGACCCTGAACGTTTGAGCGATGGTGAACGCAGTGCTTTGGCCCAGGTGTTGGAGGCCGCCTTGAGCGCCTTGCCCCCCGATGCCGATTGGTTACAACGTCTGGATCGGGCGGCCGGATCATGGCCGAACCAAAGCGAGTTGCATTACCTGGCGGCTTGTGTCTTTATGCGTCATGGTTTGTGGGGTAAAGCCCAACAAGCCCTTGAGCGGTGTGCATCCCGACTGGCTCACCCGCAGCTCAGGCGCAAAGCCTGGTCTCGCCTGGCCGAGCTGGCCGAGCAACGCTCCGACATGGCCATGGCGGCGCAATTTTGGAAAAAGGCGGCGCTGTCATAGGCAAACACGGGTCGCTCGCGCATCATGCATGGGTGAGTGGGCAATGGCCTAAAGGGATAAAATGGCCGCTCCAAGCGGGTAAAACTCAGGAGACTCTGGTGAGCTGGCTCGAAAAATTATTGCCCCCCAAAATTCAACACACCGATCCGGCCGATCGACGCAGTGTCCCGGAAGGCTTGTGGATCAAGTGCCCAGAGTGTGAAACGGTGCTCTACAACACCGATCTGGAGCAAAATCACAACGTCTGCCCGCAGTGCAGTCACCACCACCGCATCGGCGCGCGCGCGCGCCTCGATCTGTTTCTGGACGCCGAAGGTCGATACGAGATCGGTCAGGAAGTCTTGCCGGTCGATGCCCTCAAATTCAAGGACAGCCGACGCTACCCCGAGCGCCTCAAGGAAGCCTTGGAGAACACCAGCGAGACCGATGCCCTGATTGTCATGGGCGGGGCGCTGCACAGTTTGCCCGTGGTGGTGGCTTGCTTTGAGTTCGATTTCATGGGTGGCTCCATGGGCTCGGTAGTGGGCGAACGATTTGTGCGGGGCGTGCAGACTGCGATCGACCAAAAAGTCCCTTTTATATGCTTTACCGCCACCGGTGGCGCGCGCATGCAAGAAGGCTTGTTGTCTCTGATGCAGATGGCCAAAACCAACGCGGCCTTGACTCGTTTGGCTAAAAAGGGTCTGCCCTACATCAGTGTGCTGACCGATCCGACCATGGGGGGCGTATCGGCTGGCTTCGCCTTCATGGGCGATGTCGTCATTGCCGAACCCAAAGCCCTGATTGGTTTTGCTGGCCCGCGCGTGATTGAGAACACCGTGCGCGTCACCTTGCCCGAGGGATTTCAAAGGGCGGAGTTCTTGCAAGAAAAGGGTGCGCTGGACTTTATTTGTGACCGACGCGAATTGCGCAGGTCCATTGCCAGTGTATTGGCGATGCTGCAACGCCAGCCGGCTGACGCCATCGATTCCTAGTCCCCCACGATCAATGCAGGGTCGAGTCGGCGCCCCCTGGGGTCGACGTAATAGCCGCCATATTCGGTGTACCTGAGTACATGCTGTCCGCAACGCAGGCAATGGTGGACATCACAGCGGTTGACCGGATGGTGTGGCAAGGAAATCGGCGCCTGCGGTGACTCGTAGCGTGTGCCTTGGGGGTGGTATTCTTCAAAGGTCGGCTCCAGCACCTCGACATCGCGCACCGTGGCCACCACGGGCAGCTGGGCTTGGTCCCAATCGGCTCCGCCTAGGCTGTCCCAGCCGGTACAGCGTTTCAGGGGACAGTCGCAGGCCTGGCTAGGTGAGGTCGCGCACAATTCGCGCAATTGCTGCGCGTGGGTGATGCGCGGCAAGACCATCAGCGCTTGGCAGGCACGTCGCGGCGCGGCGAGCCGGTGAAAAGCTGACGCGGACGACCAATTTTGTATTCGGGGTCACCGATCATTTCGTTGAGTTGTGCAATCCAACCCACGGTACGTGCCAAGGCGAAAATTCCAGTGAATAAGTTCACTGGGATACCGATCGCACGCTGCACAATGCCCGAGTAGAAATCGACATTGGGGTAGAGTTTGCGTTGGACAAAATAATCGTCTTCCAGGGCGATTTTTTCCAACTCTTTGGCCAATTTGAACAGCGGGTCGTTCTCCAGGCCCAACTCTGCCAAGACCTCGTTACAGGTCTCTTGCATCAATTTGGCGCGCGGATCGTAATTTTTGTAGACGCGGTGACCAAAACCCATGAGCTTGACGCCGGAGTTCTTGTCTTTGACCTGATTCATGAATTCGCCAACCTTGGCCACACCGCCCATCTTCTGGATGTCTTCGAGCATGTTCAGGCAGGCTTCGTTGGCACCACCGTGGGCAGGACCCCACAAACAAGCCACACCAGCAGCAATGGCGGCGAAAGGATTGGTGCCCGAAGAGCCGCACAAACGCACCGTCGAAGTCGAAGCGTTTTGTTCGTGATCGGCATGCAGAATAAAAATGCGATCCAATGCGCGTTCTAACACCGGGCTGACTTTGTACTCTTCACAGGGGGTGCCAAACATCATGCGCAGGAAATTGCCAGCATAGCTCAGGCTATTGAGGGGGTACATATAGGGCTGACCCACGCCGTATTTGTACGCCATGGCCACCAGGGTCGGCAGTTTGGCGATCAGGCGGATGGCGGCAATGTGACGATGTTCAGCGTTGTTGATGTCGGTGCTGTCGTGATAGAAGGCTGACAAGGCGCCAATCAGGCCGGTCAAAACCGCCATGGGGTGGGCATCGCGACGGAATCCGCGCAGAAAAAACTGCATCTGCTCGTTGACCATCGTGTGATAGGTCACGGTTTGATGGAACTCTTTGCTCTGGACTTCGCTGGGCAAATCACCATTGAGCAGCAGATAGCAGGTGTCCAGATAGTCGACGCTTTTGGCCAATTGCTCGATGGGGTAACCCCGATACAGCAATTCACCTTTATCGCCGTCGATGTAGGTGATGCTCGACTGGCATGAAGCGGTCGACAAAAAACCTGGGTCGTAAGTGAACATGCCGGTTTGGCCATACAACTTGCGAATGTCGATCACGTCGGGGCCGATATTGCCGTTATAAACCGGCAACTCAATGCTGGGGTGTCCGTTGGAGAAGGTCAGGTTGGCTTTGTAATCGGCTTGTTTCATGATGTTTCCTTTGGTGGTGAGTCTATCGCAAGCTTATTGCTTGAGCAGACTCAACAAGTGTTGGACATCCCCTTGATCGAGGTCGGGCGGCAAAGACTTGCGATCGAGCAACAAGTCGAGCAAGTCGTTATCGCCCAATTCCATCAACTCGTACATCGCTCGGGCTTGCCCAACCGTCAAGCGAGATTCGTGCCGATGAAAAAAACGTTCGATAAAAAGGTCGTTTTCGAGCAGCCCACGCCGGCAACGCCAGCGCAATTTGCTCAGGGCCCGCTCACCCAAAGGCTG
>CAYMJT010000102.1:0-397 GCA_964390775.1 uncultured Bordetella sp. | reverse complement strand
GTGCTCCATCCACCTGGGCCAGGGTCTTCCGGCCCAGATGCAAATCCAGCAAATCGTTGTCACTCAGGTCCATCAGTACACCCAGCGCCTGCGCATCCGCGTCAGTCAGTTGCCGCGCGTAGCGTTCAAAAAAACGCGCGATGAACAAATCATTCTCCAGCAGCCCGCGACGGCAACGCCATTGCAATTTGCTCAGTGCGCGGGCATCAAGCAGCGTTTCGGACACCGGCAGCTCCCGTTGACGCTACACGGCGCGCATCACCATCATTTCTTTGATCTTGCCAATCGCCTTGGTCGGGTTCAAGCCCTTGGGGCACACGTCCACGCAGTTCATGATGGTGTGGCAGCGAAACAGGCGGTACGGGTCTTCCAGGTTGTCCAGCCGCTCGCCAGTGGC
>CAYMJT010000101.1:2396-9070 GCA_964390775.1 uncultured Bordetella sp. | reverse complement strand
TGACGTCCTGGCGGGCGCGTTTGCGGCCCGACGCCAGGCGCGGGTTCTTTTTCTTTGGCTTTCCAGATGCCATGATGTATTTCCTTTGTGTCTGTGGATGTTGACAGCGAACCCAGCATTATAGCCGAGGAAGCTCTGCATCATTGAGGCCGGCTCCAGCACACCGACCCCGCTACACTAGTGCCGTGAGCTTGTTCAAATCGGCATCGACGGTCTCTTTATGGACCCTGGCCTCGCGCATCACGGGCTTGGGGCGCGAGTTGCTGATTGCCTCCTGGTTCGGCGCCAGCGCCCTGACCGATGCCTTTAATGTGGCGTTTCGTATACCCAACCTGTTTCGACGCCTGTTTGCCGAAGGCGCTTTCAGTCAGGCCTTTGTACCGGTGCTGGCCGCTAGCCGCGAGACCGAGGGCGATGAGGCCACCCGCCGCTTGATCGGTCATGTGGCCACCTTGCTGTTTTTTGTGTTGGTGCTCACTTGCATTTTGGGCGTTTTAGGGGCCCCCGTGCTGGTTTGGGCCTTGGCCAGCGGTTTGGATCAAACCGGTGGCGGTCAGGCCGCAGCGGTGACCATGACCCGCATCATGTTTCCCTATATTGGTTTTATGTCGCTGGTGGCCTTGGCCGCTGGCATCCTCAACACCTGGGGTCGGTTTGCTGTGCCGGCTGGGGCCCCTGTATTGCTCAATATCTCCATGATGGGGGTGGCCTGGTGGGCCCATCCTTGGTTCGAGGCCATGGCCTGGCCGCCCATTTATGCCTTGGCCGCCGGGGTGATGGTGGGTGGGGTTTTGCAGTTGACGGTCATGGTCTGGGCGCTCAAGCGACTGGGCTTACGTCCCTGGCCCGTGTTGCGGCCCCAAGGCTTGAGCTCGGCTTGGGCCGATGCCGGTTGTCAGCGCATTTTGACCCTCATGGCACCGGCCATGTTGGGGGTGGGGGTGGCGCAACTGTCTTTGTTGATCAACACCCAGATCGCCTCTCATCTGGCCCCGGGCAGCGTCAGTTGGCTGAGTTATGCCGACCGCTTGATGGAATTCCCGACGGCCCTCTTGGGGGTGGCCTTGGGGGTGGCCTTGATGCCCCAACTGGCGGCCGCCAAAGCCAGTGGCGATCAGCAGCGTTACAACGCCATGCTGGACGGCAGTCTACGGGGCGTGGTGCTTTTGGCGCTGCCCAGTGCGGTGGGGCTGCTGTGTCTGGCCAGCCCGATCGTGAGTACGCTTTATCACCACGGCGCCTTCAGTGCCCACGATGTGAGCCAAACCTCCTTGGCCCTGATGGGCTACGGCGTGGGTTTATTGGGCCTGGTGGCCGTCAAGGTCCTGGCGCCTGGCTTTTATGCCAGTCAGGACATCAGAACGCCCGTGCGGGTGGCCATAGGGGTGCTGCTGCTGACGCAAATGTTGAACCTGGTCTTTGTGCCCTGGTTGGCGCATGCGGGCCTGGCGCTCTCCATCGGCCTGGGGGCTTGGGTCAATGCGCTCTGGCTGTGGTGGGGTTTGAAGCGCCGAGGTTGGTACCAACCCGCCCCAGGCTGGTTGCGTTTTTTAGCCCAGATCGGTGTGTCCAGCGCCTTGCTGGCCTGGTTTTTGGGGTGGGTCTCAGGCCAATTCAATTGGGTCGGCATGCAAGATCAACCTTGGCACAGGGTGGGAGGTTTGTTGCTGATATTGCTGGCTTCGGTGCTGCTTTATTTTGGTGTTTTGCGCATGCTCGGATTGAAATGGCGTGCGTTGCTGCGCATTTGAGTGCATGATGTGGTCATGAGTTTTCGCATCGAAGTCCCCACGGCCCTCGAATACTTTCGCTCATTGGTGGCGGGCGAGGGCGCCTTCCCCCTGCTGGAAGCGGCAGCCAGTCTGGCCCAGGACGAATACCCCGAAATCGACGTGGCGCAGGTGCTGGCCCAAGTCGATCGCATCCAGGCCCGGTTGGCTCGTCGCACGGGTCCTGAGGAAGACGAGTTACAACGCTTGCGCGTACTCAATGCCTGTTTTTTTGAAGAGCTTGGTTTTGCTGGCAATATCAACGACTATTACGACCCGGATAATAGTTTTTTGCATTTGGTGTTGCGCACCCGGCGTGGCATCCCGATCAGTTTGGCGGTGATTTGGCTCGAGCTGGCACAAGGCTTGGGGCTGCAAGCCGAGGGGGTGAATTTTCCCGGACATTTTCTGGTCAAAGTGCATTTGAGCGAGCCGCGCCATGGTCAAGTCGTGATCGACCCCTTCACCGGTGAGTCGCTCGGCCGTGACGAGCTTTTGGAGCGAATTCAGAGTGTGTCAACGCCAGTCCACCATGCGCGAGTCCGTGACCCGGATGATCTTTTGCTGGCCCATTTGGCACCCGCTCAGGGGCGCGACATCATTTGGCGCATGTTGCGCAATTTGGAAGAAATTTATCGCTCACAAAGCGATACCACGCGTTTGGCCCTGGTGCGTGCGCGCATGGACATCATGCGCGAAGCCCGTCAATCCCACTGAACCGAAACGCCCTGCGCGCGGGGCACCACCCGACCGATGGTATGAACCCGCTCACCCAAAGCACTCAGCGTTTGGGCAACGGTCTGTTGCTCGCTTTCAGGCACCACCAAGACCATGCCGATGCCATTGTTGAACGTGCGATTCATCTCGGTGTCATCAATGCCTGCCTCATTTTGCAGCCAGGCAAACAACTCGCTTTGCGGCCAACTGCCACGCTGCAAGTCCACCCCCAAGCCCTCGGGCAAAACCCGAGGGATGTTTTCTAGCAGTCCACCGCCCGTGATGTGTGCCAAAGCCTTGATGCCATTTTGGGCGCCTGCGGGGTGTTTTTTGAGCGCGGCCAACACGGGTTTGACATACAGGCGGGTCGGGGCCATCAAGGCCTGTCGAAACGCCAGGCCATCGAGTTGGGCGGGCAGTCGATGTGCGGCCCGATCAATGACTCGACGCACCAAAGAAAAGCCGTTGGAGTGAACCCCATTGGACGACAGGCCCAGCACGACATCACCCGCTTGCACATGGCGGCCGTCGAGAATGGCTGATTTTTCAACCACCCCCACCGCAAAACCCGCCAGATCGTATTCGCCAGGTGGGTACATGCCGGGCATCTCGGCGGTTTCGCCGCCGATCAGGGCGCAGCCCGAATCCTCGCAGCCTTTGGCGATGCCAGCCACCACTTGGGCTGCAGTGTCCACATGCAGTTTGCCACAAGCAAAATAGTCCAGAAAGAACAAGGGTTCGGCCCCCTGAACCAAGATGTCATTGACACTCATGCCCACCAAATCGATGCCCACGGTGTCGTGCATGTCCCAATCGAATGCCAGTTTGAGTTTGGTGCCGACCCCATCGGTGCCGCTGACCATGACGGGTTCTTTGTAGTGCTTGGGCACTTCGAACAAGGCGCCAAATCCGCCGATCCCTGCCAAAACGCCTGGGCGCAGTGTTTTTCGGGCCAAGGGCTTGATGCGTTCGACCAAGGCGTCACCGGCTTCGATGTCGACGCCAGCGGCTTTGTAGGACAGGGGCTGATTCATGGCTGTGCTTGTGGGTATTTAGACCGATAAAATGACCTCATTCTAGTGACGCATCGCCCACCCCCTGTATGCAATTACCCAAAGAGTCCCCCAAGCTGCTTGTGATGGCCGTCCTGGCCATCGGTTTGCTGTCTTTGGGGCTGGCTCTCTCGGCGGTACTCTCGCCTTTTCTCATCGCCCTGGCCTTGGCCTATTTGCTCTCGGGTTGGGTCGCTCGCCTGACCCGTGTGGGCTTGCCTCGGGTGCTGGCGGTATGGTGCGTCGAGGTGGTTTTTTTGCTTCTCTTGCTGGCCCTGGCCGCCTTGGTGGTTCCTGTCTTGGCGCACGAATGGCCTTTGCTGCGCGAACAGTTGCCGGTGCTGGTGCAAAAACTGCATGCACTGTTGATGCCCTGGTTGCAATCGTTGGGCATCGATCTGCCCTTGGATTTACAGGGCATCAAGGCCTTTGTGCGCGAGCACCTCAGCGACAATTTGGGCGAGTCTGCGGCCCGCATGTTGTCATCGCTGAAACTGGGCGGTAGCGTGTTGTTGGCCTTGCTTGGCCACGCTGTTTTGGTCCCGGTGGCCTTGTACTATTTGCTCTTGGCCTGGCCGCGCCTGATGGCTCGCTTGCGTCTGGCCTTGCCCTTGAGGGGGCGCGAACCCATACTCCTCTTTCTTGACGAATGCGATGAGGTCATGGGGGGCTATTTGCGGGGACAGCTCTCGGTCATGGCGGCGATGGCCTTGTTTTACGCCTTGGCCCTGCAGCTGGCCGGACTCGATTTGGCCTGGCCGATCGGCCTCTTTACCGGTTTGGCCATGTGTGTGCCCTATGTGGGCTATGGGCTGGGTCTGCTGCTGGCTTTGCTGGCTGCACTCCTGCAATTCGATCCCACTCATGCATTGCTCGTCGTGGCGGTCGTCTACGGCTTGGGGCAATTGCTCGAGAGCTTTGTGTTGACGCCGCGCTGGGTTGGCGAGCGCATCGGCCTGCACCCTCTGGCGGTGATTTTTGCCTTGCTGGCGTTTGGCCAATTGCTCGGCTTTGTGGGCGTTTTGCTGGCCCTGCCGATCAGCGCCATGCTGTGCGTGGCCTGGCGCCATTGGATGGCACATTGGCTGGCCAAGGACCAGGACGCACCATGAAACAAATGGCCCTGGACATCGGCCTGATGGCCAGCCCCAGCCTGAACAGTTTTTTTCCAGGGCCCAACCGCGAAGCCTTTGAGCACCTGCGGCTATGGGTTTCACATGCGGCCCGATCGCCTGTGCCCACCTACCTTTGGGGCGAACGGGGCAGTGGTAAATCTCATTTATTGCATGCTGTGGCCCATTGGCTGTCGCAAAATGGCCAGGCCGTGGGTTGGCTGGACAGTCAAGTGGCCGAGCCTGGCGCATTTGAGCCCACTTGGGAAGTGGTCATCATGGACGATGTGGACCGCTACACGGCTATCCAGCAGCATGCCGCATTCAACTGGTTTGTGCATGCCATGGCACCGGATCAAGGCCGCCAGCGCTGGGTTTTGGCGGCAGGGTCCATGCCGCCCAGCCATTTGCCCTTGCGCGAGGACTTGCGCACCCGCCTCGGTTGGGGTCATGTGTTCCAGTTGAAGGTCATGGATGAGTCGCAGCGCCGAGCGGTACTGCGGCAACAGGCCCAATCGCGCGGTATTGTTCTCAGAGACGATGTGATGGACTTCATCCTGACCCGTTTCAGCCGCGATTTGGGTCACCTCATGGGACTGCTGGACCAACTCGATCAATTTGCCTTGCGAGAGCAACGCGCCATCACCATACCCATGATCAAATCCATGCTCCAGGACGAGGACGGCGCACCATGACTCTGCGTCTGGCTCTATTTGACCTCGATCACACCTTGCTGCCCATCGATTCGGATTACGCCTGGGGACAGTTCACGATCGAGCTGGGTTGGACCGACCCGGCGTCATTTGCCCGCCGCAACGACGAGTTTTATGCCCAATACCAGGCCGGCACACTCGACATCCATGCCTATGTGCGTTTTGCGACCGAGGCCTTCCGATTGCGCGGACCCGCAGCGGCCGATGCGGCTCGCCGGCGCTTTATGCAAGAGGTCATCGAGCCAGCCATACGCACGCCGGCCCTGGACTTGATCGATCGCCACCGTCAGGCTGGCGACCGCCTGGTGGTGATCACCGCGACCAACGAATTTGTGACCCGGCCCATCGTGCAAAGGCTGGGAGTGGATGAGTTGATTGCGGTCCAACTCGCTCGCGATACCAACGGGTGGTACAGTGGTGAGATTGAAGGCATACCTTCCATGCGTGAGGGCAAAGTGCAGCGCATGACCCATTGGTTGCTTGAGCAGGGCCTGGATTGGAATGGCATTGAGGCCACTTTTTACTCTGACTCAACCAACGACCTTCCCTTGTTGACCCGGGTGCAGCACCCGGTAGCGACCAATCCCGATGTACGCTTGCGTGAACATGCGCAAGCCCTGGGTTGGCCGATTCTTGAACTGTTTGACCGCGAATGATCAAAAGCCTCATCCGACGCCTGATCGGCAAGTCCGATGCGTCCTCACGCCCGAGCCTGGGTCAACGGGTCAGTGTGCCCGTCAGTGCGCATCGAATCGATGCTTCCCTGGTCGATGATCGGGCCTTGAAAGTGGTGCAAACCTTGCAAGATCGCGGCCACCAGGCCTATATCGTGGGCGGTGCCGTGCGTGATTTGCTGCTGGGTTTGCGCCCAAAAGATTTTGATGTGGCGACCGACGCCACCCCCGAACAGGTCAAGGCCTTGTTCCGGCGGGCCTTCATCATTGGACGGCGTTTTCGCATCGTGCATGTGGTCTTTGGCCGTGGGCGCGAACACGAAGTCATCGAGGTCTCCACCTTCCGGGCTTACCTGGACAACGCCAATGCAGAGACGGTCAGTGGCAACGAGCGCACGGCCAAAGGCGAGTTGGCCCGCATGCAACATGCGGTCGATGCCAGTGGCAGGGTCCTGCGTGACAACGTGTGGGGCCCGCAAGACGAAGATGCTGCCCGCCGGGACTTCACCGTCAACGCCATGTATTACGACCCGCGCACTCAGGAGGTGATCGACTACCACAAGGGTTTCGAGGATGCCCGCAAACGGGTGTTGCGTATGATCGGCGATCCAGCCTCGCGGTATCGCGAAGATCCGGT
>CAYMJT010000101.1:0-2296 GCA_964390775.1 uncultured Bordetella sp. | reverse complement strand
GTGTGTTGTGGTCCGATGTGCGCCAAGCCTGGCAGCACGAACGTCAGCACCAAGCCCCGATCCCAGCCCTGCAATCGGCCATTGATCAAGTGTTCGATGCCCGTATCGGTGATGTCTCGGGGCGTGGCAAATTGGCTGCGGATATGCGCGAGATTTGGATGATGCAACCCCGCTTTGACAAGCGGGCGGGGCACGGACCCATGACGCTGGTGACGATGGCGCGTTTTCGGGCTGGCTTTGATTTCATGCGCTTGCGTGCCGACGTGGGCGAAGTGGACGAGGCTCTGGCCGATTGGTGGCAGACCTTCAGCCTGGCGGACGAATCCGAGCGTGAAGACATGCTGGCGCAAGTCCGCCCATCCAACTCCCCTCGGACCCGGTCCAAATCCACAGACATGGCTGGGCCGGTCGTGACCAGCGATGAACCGCCCAAGCGCCGCCGCCGCCGGCGGCGCAAACCTGGCGACAGCCCCAATGACGCTGGCGCTTCCAGCGTATGAGACCCCCGGTCAGTGCATGGGTGGCTTTGGGGGCCAATTTGGGTGATGCAGCCCAGAGCGTGCGCCAAGCCATAGCCGATCTGACCCAACATCCAGAGATAGCCCATCTGCGGGCTTCGCGCCTGTATCGCAGCGCGCCGCATCAGGCCCAGGGGCCAGAGTTTGTCAACGCCATGGTGCAATTCGACACTCGCTTGGTCGCGCCCGTTTTGCTTGAACTCTTGCAGTCCATGGAGCAGCAAGCTGGGCGCGAACGACCTTACCACCACGCCCCGCGCACCTTGGATCTGGATTTGATTTTTTACGGCCAAGCCCGCATCCAGAGCCCGCGCCTCACGCTGCCGCACCCACGCTGGCAGGAGCGGGCTTTTGTGTTGGCTCCATTGAGAGACATCTCCCCCGAGCAGGTCGACCCCTCGCATTGGGAACGGGTCCGTGACCAAACCATCTCTGTCTTGGAGTAATGTATGTCCCCATCCATCTTGCATCCCATTGCCTTGAGCGTGCTGATGCTCGCTGTGGCCAATGTCTTCATGACTTTTGCCTGGTACGGTCATTTGCGTCACCAATCGGGTACGGTTTGGTATGTGGCCGCTTTGCTCAGCTGGGGAATCGCCCTATTCGAATATTTGATCCAGGTCCCGGCCAACCGCATCGCTTACGAGGCGGGATTGACTGTCGGCCAGCTCAAAATCATCCAAGAGGTCGTGACCTTGTGTGTGTTTGTGCCCTTTGCGTTCTTTTTCCTGAAGGAACCGCTGAAATTGGATTATCTTTGGGCTGGCTTGTGCCTGGTCGCTGCGGTTTACTTTGTCTTTCGTCAGTGAAAGTCAACATTCAGCGGTTACACTCGCCCCGACATCAGAAAAGCATTGCGCCAGCAGGCGCAAGGGCTGGGCTGAAACGGCATGGATTTGTCGCAATTCAAGAACGGAGACCCGCATGTTGTTTGGAAAACTGCTGCCTCGGGAGGGCAACTTTTTTGACATGTTCAACCAACATGCCGAGCGCATTGTCGAGGCGGCCCGCGCCTTTGCCAATTTGGTCAAGAATTACAACGACCCTCATTTGCGCGCCAAATACAACCAGGATGTCGATAACGCCGAGCGCGCCGCCGATCGGGTCACGCACGAAGTCAGCCGAGCCATCCACAAAACCTTTATCACCCCCATTGATCGCGAGCAGATTCACTCGCTGATCAATACCATGGACGATGTGGCCGACCTGATTCAGGATTCCGCCGAAACCATGGCCCTATATGACGTCCGGCACATGACCGAAGAGATCACCCGCTTGACTGCTTTGGCCGTCAGCTGTTGTGAGCGGGTGCGTGATGCCGTCAAACTTCTGGACCGGATTGCCGAACCCGCGACTGCCGAGGCGGCGCTCAAGACCTGTGAGGAAATTGATCGTCTCGAGTCCGACGCCGACCGCGTCATGCGCAGCGCCATGAGCAAATTGTTTCGAGAAGAGGCCGATGTTCGCGAGGTGATCAAGCTCAAGGCCATTTACGAGTTGCTCGAGACCATCACCGACAAGTGTGAGGACGTGGCCAACCAAATCGAGGGCATCGTCCTCGAAAACTCCTGAGGCGCTCAAAGTCCCATGGATACGGTCCCCATCGCCCTCTGGGTGGTCATCTTGTTGGTCGGATTGGCCTTGCTGTTCGATTTCATGAATGGCTTTCACGATGCAGCCAACTCGATCGCGACTGTCGTTTCAACGGGTGTGTTGCGCCCCACCCACGCGGTGGTTTTTGCCGCTTTTTTCAATTTCATTGCGATCTTTGTGTTTCC
>CAYMJT010000100.1:0-9094 GCA_964390775.1 uncultured Bordetella sp. | reverse complement strand
TGGTTTACTTCGAGGATTGTTTCCATTTTTTCACGAGTCCCAAAACACCCTCGGGTGCCAAAACAACAAACAACACCAAAAGCACGCCGACCACCAGCACATTGAGCTCGCTCGAGATAGTGACCGTCACCATCTGCTGCAAAGTGCCCAATATGACGGCTCCAATCAAGGGCCCCAGCCAGTGGGAGGTCCCACCGATGATCGGCATGGCCAAGGCAGAGATCGAATAGCTCAGATTAAATGTCGAGACGGGCTCGACATAAGCCAGGTACATGGGCATAGGCGCCCCAGCCACCCCCATCAAGGCCCCCATCACGGTACAGGCGACCAATTTGATGCGCAGCGTGGGCACCCCGGAACATTCGGCGGCTTCTTCCGAGTCACGCACAGCGCGCAGCCCCTGCCCCAGGAAAGAGTCCTGGATATATCGGGCCACCGCCAAAGCACCCAGAGCCAGCAAGCCCATGACAAAAAACAAAAACCGTGTATAGCTCTCAAAACCCATGGTCGGGTCCGGGCGTGTGAACTGGATGCCGGTGGCCCCACCCACATAACGCCAGTTCATGACCACCGCTTCCAGAATAAACACCACGGCCACAGTCGCGATCGAAAAGAAAATGCCCCGCAACTTAAGGGTTAGCAAGCCCACCCCCAAACCGAGCAGGCCGGCCATGACGGCACCGCCGAGCAATTGCACCAACAAGGGAGCATGAAAGGCCTTGAACAACACCACCGCCGTGTAGGACCCCACCGCAACAAAGGCTGGGACGCCAAAGTTCACATAACCAGCGTATCCCCCCAAAATATTCCAAGCCGTGGCCAAGACAATGAACTGCAATACGACGAAGCCGGCGAAAAACAGGTATTCGTTCAGGTCGGACATGGCCAAGCCCAGAAAGACCAGGGCCGACACCACACAAGAAATCCAAAATTTCATCGTCTTATCTCCCGAACAGGCCCTGCGGGCGCAAGCCCAGCATGATGAGCAGCAGACCAAAGGCCACCGCCGGAGCCCAGGAGGCACCAAACATCATCAACACAATCGACTCGGCCACACCCAGCAACAGACCGGCCACCAGGGTGCCACTCATGCTGCCCAAACCCGCCAGGACCACGACACAAAAAGTGCGTCCTATGTAGATGCGGTCCATGGCCGGTTCTACCGGACCCACGATGATCAGCATCGCACCGGCCAAGGCATTGACCGCTGTGGCGATGCCAAACGCCCATTGCTTGACACGAACCGGGTCTGCGCCCATCAAACGCAAAGCCCCCTCGTCCTGTCCCACGGCCTTGATGGCGCGACCGGTGAAAGTGCGAGAGAAATACAGCGTCAGCAGCACCGTCAGAACCAGCGCCACAGCAAATGCGATCAGCATGCGATAGGGCAAGCGATAGTCACCTAACTCCAGGCTGGAGCCGATGTAGTCGGCTTGCACCGAGCGCTGGTCGACCCCAAAAATCAGAATCAGCACCACTTCGATGATGAAGGCCAGACCAAAGAAAAAGCCCAAACCCCGCACCCCAGCGTCTGAGCCTCGTCGCTCAAAAGTTTCATAATAAAACCGGTATAGCAGAACGCCCAGGACAAAAAACACCGGCATCGCCAACACCCCCGCCAGCAGGGGATCGAGGCCTAATCCAAACAGGAAATAGGTGAAGTAAGAACCCGTGATCAGCAAGGCCGGGTGCGCGACGTAAGGCACATCGAGCAAACCAAAAGCGACCGAAAGGCCCAAACTGACAGCGGCGTAAAAACAGCCCAACAAAAGGCCAAACAACACCGCCTCAAACAAGAGGTCTAAGGAGAACATAAGCGATCAAAAAAAAGGGGCGAGCGCGGCCCGCCCCTGTTGATATGGAGTGAAATCAGCTCGCCTTGCGGGCGGCATCAAACGGGGTAATCAGATTACCCTGCTTGAGGTTATCGGGCCAAACCACGATTTGCTTGCCGGTCTGCTTGAACTGATCGACATCGTCGTTCTTGATGCCACGGAATTGCGCCTGGAAGACAGCGGACTTGGCGCGTTCTCCATTGGCATTGAATGACACCGGGCCCACGATGGTCTGCATTTCGCTCTTGCGCAGATAGTCGGCAATTTTGCGGTCTTCAAAGCTCTTGGTGGCGTTGACGGCGGCCTCGAGCATTTGGCCCGTCGAGTAGTTGAAGGGGGCGATATAAAAGCCCAGCGGATCGACCTTGGCGGCGTTGGCACGATCGGCATAACGCTTGAAGAAGTCTTCGATACCGGGGTACTTCACACCGGGGACCCAGGTGTTGTAGTTGGTCACGCCGTTGAGCAAACTGCCCAAGGTCTTCATGATGGGGGTGAACTGCAGGCCCACCATGCCGCCACCGAATAAAACGGTTTGCGAACCCAAACCGATCTCGTTGACCGAGCGCATGAAAGCGACCGCCTCGGAGGGATAGCAGGCCACGAAAATGATCTCGGCACGCGAGGCGCGTATGGCGCGCACGATGGACGAGAAATCGGTGCTATTGGGCGGGTAATTCTGATCGAACACAATGTTCAAGCCACCGGCTTGCTTGAGCACTTCGCGCGCCCCATTGGCCAGGTTTTGCTGGAATTCACCGTCGGCGGCCACAATGGCGGCGGTCTTGGCACCGGCACTCTTGCCCATGTCAAAAAATCCTTCCGACCAGCCTCGGGCATCGTTCCAGGGAGCGTTGTTGAACCACATGTCGTGCTGCGGTTTGGCATTGACCTGAAATGAGAAATTGCCCATCAGCAGCTTTTTGCGCTCTTTCACCAAGGGCATGATCGGGGCCGTGACATTGGTGGCATAGGGCGCAATCAGCAAGTCAACCTTGTCGACATCGAGCAGTTTGGTATAAATGCCCGGGGTGTTGGCACCATTCGATTGATCGTCATAGGCGGTCAACTCCACCTTGCGACCCAGCAAGCCGCCTTTGGCGTTGACATCGTCAATCCACATGCGCAAAGCCAGCAAGGCCGATTGGCCGCCAGCGCCCAGAGGACCCGTTTGAGGCATGCTCATGCCCAGCTTGAGCGGACCCCCCTGGGCCCAGACCTGGCCTACGCCCAATTGAGAGGCCACGACCGCAGCACCGGCGGTGCTCAAGACTTTGCGACGATTCATTTCCATTTTCTACCTCCTGAAGATTTTCTGGATCACTGACACAAAAGCTCAATCGACTCGGGTCATTTGGGTGTAGTCTTCGCCACCGAAGGCAGCGACATCTTCGACACCAAAAAAATTGAGCTCAATCATGACCCCGTCGGGGTCACGCAAAAAGAGTTGAAACAACTGGTTTTCCGGCAAAAAACGGGTGCGGTAATTGACCCCACGACCGTCGAGTCGATCCTTGAACTGGGCCGGGTCTTCGCACAAAAAAGCCACATGGTCGATGACGCCCGTCTGGCCGTTGGCGGCATCATCTGGGGTGCCCAAATAGTAAAAACTGCGGTTGTCTATGCCGTCTTGGGCAATGTGGACCTGAATGCTGCCGTTGGTGCCTAACCAATAACCAGGAAAAGGAAAGTCGGGACGCGGCGCGACTTCAAAACCCAACACATCCACATAGAAATTTTTGGAACGCTCGATGTCAGCGGCGCGGATGAGGAAGTGGTTGATCGAGGTCACTGGCATGTTTGAGCTCCGGGTTAAAGACCCTTTACCTAGGACAAAACGATAGCGTTTTCCCGAGCATAGGGCATTAGGACAAACGAGGAAGAAATCACCCGAAAACCAGTCAGGTTATCGGGTCATTGTCAGAGTAAAAATCCGGCTGGCGAGGGCAAACCGAGCGCACTTTGCCCATAGGCCGCGCCGTGGATATCCCATGTCAAGGCGATGTGCGAAGACGCGGCGTGGATGTCACGGAACTGGCGCTGCAAGCCCCCTTCGGCCGACAAGCCACCGGCACCCGATGCGGGCATCAGGGCATCGACGGCACGCACGGCCAATTGAGTGGCAAAGGCCGCATTGCGCTTCCACCCCAGCTTGGTCTCCATGCTGGGGTAGTCGCGCGCCTTGGCACAGGCTTCCAGGGCCTGCCAGTCGCGACGGATCACGGTCTCGGCGAATTCGACGCAGGCACTGGCTTCGGCGATGCGTGTCTGTACCGAATTCAACTCGGCCAATCGGGCGCCGGTGTAGGTGCCAGCACGCTGACGCAAGCTGGCGGTCAATTGCTCGACCGCGCCCTTGGCGGCCGCCACCGGGGTGGCGCACAGCACATACGCGAAAGCCGCGAAGGTGGGCATCGCAAACAGCGGGTTGTCGTACAACTTGGCGCCGGGCAATTGATGGGCAGCGGCGAAAATTTCGGCTGACACACTGCGGTGCGCAGGCACAAATGCGTCTTTCACCTCAATGTCGTGGCTGCCGGTACCAGTCAGGCCGTAGGTGTTCCAGTTGTCGTAGACGATAAAGTCTTTCTCATGCACCAGGAAAAAACGGCGCTGCGGCGGCCCGCCCTCTTGCTCGGTCATGGCGCCCACCAGCATCCAGGTACAGGCGTTGATGCCACTGCAAAACGGCCAGCGACCCGACAGCCGATAGCCCCCATCGACCGGGGTGGCTTTGCCGCACGGAAAAGCCAGGCCCGTGGCAGCCAGGGCATCGGGGTCAGAGGCCCAGACATCTTCCTGGGCTTGCAAGTCGAACTGGCCGATGTTCCAGGCATGAGAAGCCAGGTTCGAATAAACCCAGGCGCTGGAAGCGCAGACCTTGCCGATCTCGAACACCACATTCATCAGATCATCGAGCCACAACTCCGAGCCGCCAAAGCGCGCTGGTTGCATGAGTCGCATCAGGCCCGCCTCGTGTAACTCGCGAATGGTGTCGGGGTGAACACGACGCATTTGCTCGCTCTCGCGGGCCCGGGCGGCAATGCGCGGCACCAATTCCTTCACAGCAGCAACCGCGCTTTGCGAGGTGTGCTTGATGGGCTTGGTGGGGCTGGACTTGGCCAGCGTGAGATTGCGAACATTCATCGGAAAACCCCTTATCCGTTGATCTTTAGATAAATAGCATACAACGAAGTGGTGCCACAAATAAAGAGCCTGTTGCGTGCAAGCCCACCAAAAGTCAAGTTGGCGACCATTTCGGGCACCCGAATGCGGCCTATCAAGCGCCCGCTGGGGTTGTAACAGAGCACCCCCTCGGCAGAGCTGGCCCAGACCCGCCCAGCATCATCCAAGCGAAAACCATCAAAAAAACCGGCTGGACAGGTGGCGAATACCCTCGATGCCCCCAGGCTCTTTCCGTCACCGGAGACCTCAAAAACCCGGATGTGACGCGGGTGCTCGGGCCCTTCGGTAAAGCCGCTGTCGGCAATCAAGAGCTGCTTTTCGTCGGCTGAAAAAGCCAGGCCGTTGGGGTGATGAAAATCGCTCGCCACCCGGCTCACTTCGCCACTGAGCGGGTCGATGCGATAAACATGGCAGCCGTCTTGCTCGCGCTGAGCTCGGCTGCCCTCATAGTCGGCAATGATGCCGTAATCGGGGTCGGTGAACCAGATCGAGCCATCGGACTTGACCACCACATCATTGGGCGAGTTCAGCCGCTTGCCCTGGTAGCGATCGGCCAGCGTCACCACTCGGCCATCGTGCTCGGTGCGCGACACCCGTCGGCCCTGATGCTCGCAGGTGATCAGACGCCCTTGTGCGTCGACCGTATTGCCGTTGGCAAACTGGCTGGGCGCCCTGAATACAGACACATGGCCGTCGTTGTCGTCGTAGCGCAAGATGCGGTTGTTGGGCAAATCGGACCACAACAGATAGCGCCCGGCGCCAAACCAGGCGGGACCCTCGGCCCAACGACAACCGGTGTACAGACGCTCAAGTCGGGCGTGACCGACAAAAGTCTGGGCAAACTCGGGCTCGATCACCTCAAAACCGCTGCCCTCAATCTCTCCGTAAAACATGTCCATTCCTTCGTGGAAACTCGGCTTGAAACTGGTCGATACACTGGGCGAACCCCAGCCATGGCATTGCCCTGATTGTGCCCAAGCCGGGCCTATGGTGCGATACCCAGGCGACAAGCAAACTTGGGGTCATCCCTATACTTGGGGGGACAGTGAACAAAACCCACAGGAGGGCCCATGAACGGCGCTGAGAGTTTGACCCGAACCCTGGTGAATCAGGGCGTGGAGGTGTGCTTCGCCAACCCGGGCACTTCAGAGATGCATTTTGTGGCCGCCCTTGATCAGGTCGAGGGCATGCGCTGTGTGCTGGGCCTGTTCGAAGGCGTGGTCACCGCCGCCGCTGACGGTTACTACCGCATGGCCGACAAGCCCGCCTGCACGCTATTGCACCTGGGCCCAGGGCTGGGCAACGGACTGGCCAATTTGCACAACGCCAAAAAGGCTGGTTCGGGCATCGTCAACATCGTCGGTGAACACGCCACTTATCACATCGAACACAATGCCCCACTGACCAGCGACATCGAGGGCGTGGCACGCCCCATGTCGCATTGGGTTCACACCTGCACCGACAGCACCCGTGTTGCCGCCGCCGGAGCCGACGCTGTGCTGGCCGCCAGCCAGCCCCCTGGGCAGATCGCCACCTTGATTTTGCCGGCCGACACCGCCTGGAACCCCGGCGGTGCGGTTGAGCCGCCTCGGGCCAAGCCAGTGCGAACGCCCCCCGAACCAGGCGCCATCGAAGCCTGTGCCCGAGTGCTGCGTCAAGGCGGTAAAAAAGCCCTGTTGCTGGGCGGATGGGCGGGGCGTGACACCGCCCTGCGTTGGGCCGGTCAAATTGCCAGCCACTGTGGCGCCGACGTGCTGTGCGAGTACAGCGTGGCCCGGCTGGAGCGAGGGGCCGGACGGGTCACCCCCAAACGGGTGCCCTATAACGTGGATCTGGCGGTCAAGATGTTGGCCGAGTATGAACAAATCATCCTGGTCGGTGCCCGCCCGCCGGTGGCCTTTTTTGCCTACCCAGGCAAACCCAGTTTGCTGGCCAACCCCCAGTGTCAGTTCACCCAATTGGCCCAGGCCCATCAAAACCTGGATCAAGCCCTGGAGGCGCTGGCCGATGCCCTGGGCGCACGCCACACCCCACCGGCCCAAGTCGCCACACTGGAGCGCCCAGCCCTGCCGGGCCCGGGACGTGACCCCATCGAACCCATGGGCCTGGGTCGATTGATCGCCGCCCTGATTCCCGAGAACGCCATCGTGGTGGACGAGTCGGTCTCTAGCGGTCGAGGCTTTGATGTGCCCACCCGTGGATCGGCCCCGCACAGCTGGCTCAACATCATGGGCGGCGCCATCGGATTTGGACTGCCCGGAGCCGTCGGCGCCGCCATCGGCGCACCCGAGCGACCGGTCATCGTGCTCGAAGGCGACGGCAGCGGCATGTACACCCTGCAAGCCCTGTGGAGCATGGCGCGCGAGTCATTGAACATCAAAGTCGTGTTGCTGGCCAACCGCAGTTACCAAATTTTGCAGGGCGAGCTTAAAAATGTCGGCGCCCAATCACCCGGCGTCAACGCGCGCGCCATGCTCAGTCTGGACAATCCGGCCTTGGACTGGGTGCATTTGGCGCGCGGCATGGGCGTGCCTGGCCAGCGGGTCGAAAGCTTGCAAGAATTGGCCCAAGCCCTGCAAAACGCCCTGCTCACCCCGGGGCCGGTGTTGATTGAAGCCCTGCTCTAAGGGGGTACAAGGGGAATTCCCCTCTAGCCCCTACGGGGTCGGCGAAAATAGGATACTGGTCACCCCATCCTGCGCGGATGACCCAAACGCCCATCGGAGAATTTTTATGTCGCGTCGCCATCTGCTTGCTGCCCTGCTGCTTTGTGGACTCAGCCCATGGGGCGCCCAGGCCCAAACCGCCTGGCCCAGTCAGCCCATTAAACTGATCAACCCATTTCCCACAGGTGGCACCGTTGACCAGATCACACGCTTGTTGCAGCCGCATCTGCAACAGGCCCTGGGGCAAGCCATCGTGGTCGAAAACAAAGTGGGCGCCTCGGGCTCCATCGGCACCGGCATCGTCGCCAAAGCCCCTGCCGACGGCTACAACTGGGTGATGGTGTTTGACACCCATGGTGTGAACCCCAGCCTCTACCCCAACCTACCCTTTGATACCCTCAAAGACCTGCGTGGCGTGATGCAAATTGGCACCGGCGCCATGGTCATCACCGCGCACAGCAGCACCCCCTATAAAAGCTATGCCGATCTGGTGGCCGCAGCGCGGGCCAAAGCGGGCGCCATCAGCTATGGCACCATCGGGTCGGGCAGCATGGCCCATCTGGCCATGACCGCCTTGGGCAACCACCTGAAGGTCGACTGGACCCATGTGCCCTACAAGGGCGGCGGCCCGTTGGCCACCGATGGCGTGGCCGGCCACGTGCCCGTCACCATGGCCACCTATGCCTTATGGGCCCCGCATTTCTCGGGCGGCAAACTGCGCCCCCTGGCGGTGACCTCGCCCAAGCGCATGGCCGAGTTGCCCGACGTGCCGACTTTGCAAGAGTTGGGCGTTCCCGGCTTTGAAGCCCAAGCCTGGTGGGGCATGTTTGCGCCTGCGGGCACCCCTGACACCATTGTCAACAAAATGCACGCCGCCTTGCAAAAATCCCTGCAAGAACCGGTCGTTAAAGAGAGATTGCAACAAATGGGCGTGGTCATCACCGCCACCAGCCCCGCCGACACCGACCGCTTTGTGAAAAACGAAGTGGACAAATGGGGCAAAGTCGTGCGCGACAACAAAATCACGGCGCAGTGACATTTGGGGTCTGGCCGATTGGCCAGCCTTTTATTGCGTTGACGGCGCAACCAACAATCTAACTTTTTATCACCCTCGAGTCACGAAGCCTGATGGTCGTTTTCGGCCTGGTCTTCGGCCATCAGCCGTGTATCGGGAAAAGTATTCGCATCAATTCGTCTCCTGTGCCAAGCATCATCGCACGAAGCAAACGCTGAAGTCTGAACGTCAAAACCGATAAATTTGTCAAGTCCCTTGTGGCCTGCGATGTGGTCACAATCATGATTTTTTCTATGGTCGGGCAGCGTTTATCATGGCGGTTCTGCTCAGGTGCCGTCAAGGAATGCGAATGAAAAAACTGGCCCTCTCCCTTTTGATTTTGTTGCTGGCTG
>CAYMJT010000099.1:7807-9147 GCA_964390775.1 uncultured Bordetella sp. | reverse complement strand
TCCCGACGAAGACGCCGAGAAGATCACCACGGTGCAAAACGCCATCGACTACGCCGTTGCGCACCAGAAGTAATCTGTCAGCCCCATGAGCCGTCGTCGCGTCGTCGTGACCGGTCTGGGATGCGTCAGTCCCGTGGGTAACACGGTGTCTGAGGCCTGGGCCAATTTGTTGGCGGGTCGGTCGGGCATTGCTCCCATCACCCGGTTCGATACCTCTGCCTTCTCGGTCAAATTTGCCGGCGAGGTCAAAGGGCTTGATCTCGATGCCTACATCCCGCCCAAAGAAGCACGGGCCATGGATAGTTTTATTCATTTCGGCATCGTCGCTGCCTTGCAGGCCGTTGCCGACGCTGGCCTGCCCACGGGTGAGGCCCTGACCGAAGAACAAGCCGAGCGCATCGGCTGCGTGATCGGCTCTGGCATTGGGGGCCTGCCCCTGATCGAGGAAACCCATGCCGAGTTGGTGGCCCGAGGACCGCGTCGCATTTCGCCTTTCTTCGTGCCTGCCTCCATCATCAACATGATTTCGGGCCATGTGTCCATGCGCTTGGGCTACAAAGGCCCGAACCTGGCCGTGGTCACAGCCTGTACCACTGGTTTGCATAGCATCGGAGAAGCGGGTCGACTGATCGAGTACGGCGATGCCGATGTCATGGTCGCCGGGGGCTCTGAAGCCACCGTGTCACCGCTGGGCGTTGGCGGTTTTGCCGCCATGCGAGCCCTGTCCACCCGCAACGATGACCCGACCACCGCTTCCCGCCCATGGGACAAAGACCGCGATGGCTTTGTGCTGGGTGAAGGCGCGGGTGTCCTGGTTCTTGAGGAATACGAACACGCCAAAAAACGTGGTGCACGCATTTATGCCGAGCTTTGTGGCTACGGCATGAGCGCCGACGCGGGCCACATGACGGCACCGAACATGGATGGCCCACGCCGCGCCATGGTCAACGCTTTGCGCAACGCGGGTGTCAATGCCGATCAAGTTCACTATCTCAATGCCCACGGCACTTCGACCCCCTTGGGCGACGTCAACGAAACCAATGCCATCAAAGCCGCTCTAGGCGATCATGCGCACCGCATGGTCGTCAGTTCCACCAAGTCCATGACCGGACACTTGCTGGGTGGGGCTGGGGGCATCGAGAGCGTGTTCACCGTGTTGGCGGTGCACCAGCAAAAGATTCCCCCCACCATCAATCTGCACCATCCGGATGCCGATTGCGATCTGGACTATTGCGCCAACACCGCCCGTGATGCCCGCATCGATGTGGCCGTCAAGAACAACTTTGGTTTTGGCGGCACCAACGGCACCCTGGTCTTCAAAAAACTGGCCTGAGCCACTC
>CAYMJT010000099.1:0-7707 GCA_964390775.1 uncultured Bordetella sp. | reverse complement strand
GGTTTTGGCGGCACCAACGGCACCCTGGTCTTCAAAAAACTGGCCTGAGCCACTCCCCCTACACAGTCCAGGCCAGGGTTGATGGCCCCGCTTTTTTTGCACCCCAAACCAGTCGCCCTCTTGTCTTTGTTCATACAACCCTCAAATTCCGGGATAAGCAAGGGTTGACCATTTCCGCTTAAATTCCATTCCATCGCGACGGAGGATTCCATGAACTCAATCTACCCCCTGGGCCGCTGGCTGGGTGTTTTAGTGCTGGCAATCATGCTAAGCGCATGGGGACCCGCAGCACAGGTCCAAGCCCAATCCCGCAACCTGCCTGATTTCACCAATCTGGTCGATCAGGTAGGCCCTTCGGTCGTTAACATCCGAACCATCGAAAAAGTTCAGCGCGGTGCCGAGCAAGACGCTCAGACCCCCGATGAGGAAATGCAGGAATTGTTGCGGCGTTTTTTTGGTATCCCCATGCCGGGACCCCGTCAACCGCAACCCCAAAGGCCCGATCGAGCCCAGCCAGAAGAAAAGCAGCGCGGCATCGGATCGGGTTTCATTCTGACCCCCGATGGCTTCATCATGACCAATGCCCATGTGGTGCAAGGTGCCGACCAGGTCATCGTCACCTTGACCGATAAGCGCGAGTTCAAAGCGCGTATCGTCGGGGCCGACCGCCGCACCGATGTGGCAGTGGTCAAAATCGAAGCCAATGGACTGCCAGCGGTGCGCATTGGCGATGTCAGCCGGCTGCGTGCGGGTCAATGGGTCATGGCGATCGGATCCCCCTTTGGCCTGGACAACACCGTCACGGCAGGCATCGTCAGCGCCAAGGCTCGCGACACGGGCGACTACCTACCTTTCATTCAGACCGACGTGGCCATCAACCCGGGCAACTCGGGCGGACCACTGATCAATATGAACGGTGAAGTGGTGGGCATCAACAGCCAAATCTACTCACGCTCGGGCGGCTTCATGGGCATTTCATTCGCCATTCCCATCGACGAAGCCATGCGCATCAGCGATCAGTTGCGCGCCAGTGGGCGTGTTCAGCGCGGTCGCATCGGTGTCCAGATCGATCAGGTCAGCAAAGAGGTGGCCGAGTCTTTGGGCTTGAGCAAACCCCAGGGCGCGCTCATTCGAGCGGTTGAACCGGGCGGACCAGCAGACAAGGCCGGCATTGAAGCGGGCGATATCATTTTGCAGGTCGAGAATACCGCCATTGAAAAGGCCAACGACCTGCCAAGGCAAATCGGCAATCTGCGCCCCGGCTCCCGCGCCACCTTGCAAGTCTGGCGTCGTGGGGCGCAGCGTGACATCGCCGTCACCATCGGAGAGTTTGAACCCGAGAAAACTGCAAGCCGGCAGCGCGCCAACGAAGAAGACCGCAAAGCCACGGCGACACGCCACTGGGGCTTGCAGGTGAGCGAACTCACAGACAACCAAAAGCGGGAACTCAAAATCAAAGGCGGAGTGCGGGTTGAAGCCGTCGCCGAGGCAGCGGCCCGTGCGGGCTTGCGCGAGGGCGATGTCATCACCGCCATCGCCAACACCGAAATTACCAATCTGGCCGAGTGGGAGGCGCTGGCGGCACGCTTGGACAAGTCACGCCCAGTCAACGTCTTGTTTCGGCGTGGCGAATGGGCCCAATACGCCTTGATTCGACCGACGCGCTAAATCCAGACCCCCAATCCCTTGAAGGCTATGGGGGCTTTGGCAAAATCACGACAAGCCGAAACAAGGTCAGAAATATTTTTTTAAATTAAATTAGTAAGTGATCACAAACTTAATTCCATTTTTACATCACATTTTGTATAGAATAGAGGCCCACTTTCCATGAAAGCGTTATATCAAGTTCGGGTTGCGCCACCATGCGGGATGTCCTCCAAGGATTCACCGAGCGTCCACAGCGTGCCCACAAGTTGTCCCACGGATGCGCAAACAGATTTGTTGATAAGTTGTGAATAATTACCTGTTGTCCCACCGCAACGAGCCCAGAGCAGCCCCTTTTCGGTCGGCGCCGACGCCGCTTTTTGCCTACAATGAAGTTCCAACTTTCGCAGTTGCCATAGATGGTTGGTTCAGGGCGCGTCAGTCATGACGCGCCCTTTTTTCATGTGATGTTCCATTGAATTCAAACACTTTAACGCGGCCCTTGATGAAGCACATCAGAAATTTTTCGATCATCGCTCATATTGATCACGGCAAATCGACACTGGCCGACCGCATCATCCAGCGCTGCGGTGGATTAGATGAACGCGAGATGGAGGCACAGGTACTGGACTCGATGGACATCGAGAAAGAACGCGGCATCACCATCAAGGCACAGACTGCGGCGCTGCAATACACCGCCCGCAATGGTCAAACTTACAACCTGAATCTGATCGATACCCCTGGTCATGTGGACTTCTCATACGAAGTCAGTCGCTCCCTGTCGGCTTGCGAAGGCGCATTGTTGGTGGTTGATGCCAGTCAAGGCGTCGAGGCGCAGACCGTCGCCAACTGTTACACCGCATTGGACTTGCAGGTCGAGGTGCTGCCTGTGCTCAACAAGATGGACTTGCCGCAAGCCGACCCCGAGACCGCCAAAGCCGAGATCGAAGATGTGATCGGGATCGATGCCTCTGAGGCCATTCCTTGCTCGGCCAAGACGGGCTTGGGCGTGGACGACATTCTCGAAGCCATCGTCGCCAAGATACCGCCCCCACGCGGTACTGCCGAGGCCCCACTGCGGGCCATGATCATTGACTCTTGGTTCGACAGCTATGTGGGCGTGGTGATGCTGGTGCGGGTGGTCGATGGCCGTTTGCTCAAGGGCGAGCGCATCCGCCTCATGGCCACAGGAGCTTGTTACGAAGCCGGAAGTTTGGGGGTGTTCACCCCCGCCAACCAGCCGCGCGACAGCCTCAACGCTGGCGAGGTGGGCTACATCATTGCCGGTATCAAGGAACTCAAGGCCGCCAAGGTGGGCGACACCGTCACACTAGAAAAAAAGCTGCCCAATAACGCCGGCAGCGCCAGCGAACCTTTGCCAGGGTTTAAAGAAATACAGCCGCAGGTTTTTGCCGGTCTTTACCCCACCGAGGCCAACCAGTACGACGCCTTGCGCGATGCCCTCGAAAAGCTGCAACTCAACGATGCCTCCTTGCAGTTTGAGCCCGAGGTGTCGCAAGCTTTGGGCTTTGGCTTTCGCTGTGGATTTCTCGGCCTCTTGCACATGGAAATTGTCCAAGAGCGACTTGAGCGCGAGTTCGATCAAGACCTGATCACCACCGCACCCAGTGTGGTGTATCAGGTGGTCAAGGGCGATGGCGAGGTCATCATGGTCGAAAACCCGTCCAAAATGCCCGATCAAGGCCGCATTCAGGAAATCCGCGAACCCATCGTCACGGTGCATTTGTACATGCCTCAAGAATACGTGGGCCCGGTGATGACGCTGGCCAACCAAAAGCGAGGCGTTCAACTGAATATGTCCTACCACGGCCGCCAGGTCATGTTGACCTATGACTTGCCTTTGGGCGAAATCGTGCTCGACTTCTTTGACAAACTCAAGTCGGTCAGCCGTGGCTACGCCTCAATGGACTATGAGTTCAAAGAGTACCGTGCGTCTGACGTGGTCAAAGTGGACATCTTGCTCAATGGAGAAAAGGTCGACGCTTTGTCGATCATCGTCCATCGCACCCAGGCCCAATACCGTGGCCGTGCGGTGGCGGCCAAAATGCGTGAAATCATCAGCCGTCAAATGTTCGATGTCGCCATTCAGGCCGCCATCGGCGCCAACATCATTGCCCGCGAGACCATCAAGGCCTTGCGTAAAAATGTGCTGGCAAAATGCTATGGTGGCGACATCACCCGCAAACGCAAATTGTTGGAAAAACAAAAGGCAGGCAAGAAGCGCATGAAACAAATCGGATCGGTCGAGGTGCCACAAGAGGCATTCCTGGCCATTTTGCAAGTGGAAGATTGAGCCATGCCGACCTTGACAGCATTTATTCTGGCGGGCTTTGTCGGTTACGCCGGTTCTTGGATTTTGGGCTACCACGAGGGCAATTTCGCGCTCTTGATGTTGCTCGCCACCGTGGTCTCGGGCGTTTACTGGCTGCTCGAAAAATGGATTTTTCTACCGCGCCGCATCGCCGCCGCCAACGCCTTGGTCCAACAAGAAACACAGCGACGCGAACAGCTCCAGGCCCAAGGCATCGCCCAAGCGGAACTCGATCTGGCCAGCGCCCGCCAAGAGGTGTTGCGCCAACCTTGGTGGCTCGATTGGACCGCCGGTCTGTTTCCCGTTATCGCTGTGGTCTTTGTGTTGCGCTCCTTTCTGTTCGAGCCGTTCAAAATTCCGTCCGGCTCCATGATCCCCACCTTGTGGGTGGGCGACCTCATCTTGGTGAACAAATTTCACTACGGTTTGCGCCTGCCGGTCCTGAACACCAAAATCACCGAGGGCAATCCGGTGCAGCGCGGTGATGTCATGGTGTTTCGCTACCCGCCCAAACCCAGTTTGGACTACATCAAACGTGTCGTTGGAGTTCCTGGTGACGAAGTGGCTTACCTCAATAAACAACTCACCATCAACGGTCAACCCATCCCCAAGGTCGCTTTGATCGATTTTTTCGACGAAGACAGCCTTAGCTACGCCAAACAATTTTCCGATTCATTGCCCACCGGTTCTGATCCAACCCAAATGGGTACGCCCAAGACCGTGCGCTTGCTCAATGACCCAGCCCGCCCCGCTTTTGTGGCGGGTGCCGATGACTTTGTCTTCAAGGATCAGTGCCGCTATAGCGTCGAGGGCGTGGTTTGCAAGGTGCCGGCGGGTCACTATTTCATGATGGGCGATAACCGCGACAACTCCCTCGATTCCCGCTACTTTGGCTTCGTGCCCGAAGCCAATATCGTCGGTAAGGCGTTCCTGGTCTGGATGAACTTCAGCCACTGGGGCCGTATCGGGCGTTTTGATTGACCCGCACCATGGCCGAGCTGTCCGCCCCATTGCTGGCATTGCAAGACCGATTGCAACACCGCTTTGATCAGCCTGGCTTGCTCGAACTGTCCCTGACGCACCGCAGCTTTAGCGCCACGCACAACGAACGGCTCGAATTTTTGGGTGATACCGTCCTGAATTTGTCCATCAGCCAGGTCCTCTATCGAACCCTGCCCCATATGACCGAGGGCGAACTCTCCCGCATTCGGGCCAATTTGGTGCGACAAGAAACCTTGCACCAATTGGCACTCGATCTGGGCCTGGTCGGCATGCTGCGCCTGGGCGAGGGTGAGTTACGCTCAGGGGGGACCCGAAGGGCGTCGATATTGGCCGATGCCATCGAGGCATTGATCGGTGCGGTCTTTCTGGACGCTGGCTTCGCCGCTGCTGATGCCCTGGTACGGCGACTCTACGACGAGGTCGAAATCAACCCCGAGATGAAGGCCAGCGCCAAAGACCCCAAGACCGAATTGCAGGAATGGTTGCAGGGACGGCGCATGAAGCTGCCCCTATATCGGGTGATCGAAACCCAGGGCGCTGCGCACCAACAAACTTTCGAGATTGAGTGCGAAGTGCCCGAACTGCAGCTCAAGTTCAGGGGGCAGGGCAGCTCGCGTCGTGCGGGTGAACAAGCGGCGGCCCTGGCCATGTTGGCCGCCATCAAAAGGACCAGCGCATGAGCCCTCAAATGGTCGATGTCACACCCGAGTCCAGCCCCCAGCGTTGTGGTCTGGTCGCCATCGTGGGACGCCCCAATGTGGGCAAATCCACCTTGCTCAATGCCTTGGTCGGTCAAAAAATCAGCATCACCTCGCGCAAAGCACAGACCACTCGGCACCGCATCACCGGCATCCGTACCGAGGCAGACACCCAGTTCATCTTTGTCGACACGCCCGGCTTTCAAACCCGCCACACCAACGCACTCAACCGATCTTTGAATAAGACCGTGTTGGGCGCGGTGGGCGATGTCGACTTGGTCTTGTTTGTGGTCGAGGCTGGACATTTCAGCATGGCCGATGCCAAAGTGTTGTCGCTGCTCAAAGCAGACACCCCCGTCTTGTTGGTGGCCAACAAACTTGACGCCATCCATCGACGCGCCGAAATCGCACCTTGGCTGCGTGACATGCAAGAGCGACACCCTTTCGTTGAATTTGTGCCCATGTCAGCCAAAAACCCGAAAGACATTGCTCGCTTGCTCGACATTTGTCGCTTGCACCTGCCCGAGCAGCCCTGGTGGTATGGTCCTGACGAGCTGACCGATCGCAGCGAGAAATTTCTAGCCAGCGAGATGGTGCGTGAAAAGCTTTTTCGCCTGACGGGCGACGAGTTGCCATACACCTCGACCGTGGTCATCGACCAATTCGAGGAAGAGCCGGGCCGCACCGCCCAGCGCATGATACGCATGGCCGCCACCATCGTGGTCGAACGCGAGGGTCACAAGGCCATGGTGATCGGCGAAAAGGGCGAAAAACTCAAGCGCATCGGCACTGAGGCCCGCACCGAGCTCGAGAAATTACTCGATGCCAAGGTATTTTTGCAGTTGTGGGTCAAAGTTCGATCGGGCTGGGCTGACGACGAGGCGCGAGTACGCAGCTTCGGATACGACACCTGATCAGGGCGGCAGGTGCTCTAGGGCTTGCAGATAGCGGCTATCGACCATCAAGTCATCCCAAGACAATGCCGGAGCTTGGGGCAATAAGGCCAGACGCCGCCTTTCGCTGTTCTCGCTCGCCACCCATCGGCCTTTGATCAAGCCCTCGGCCAAACCATCCAGCAATTCGTCGACCGCACGCCCTTGACCAGGGGCCTGGGCCACGCTTTGGTTACACAACAACACCAAATCACAACCTGCATTCAGCGCCACTTGTGCGGCCTCGGTGTAGCTGACCCAGTGCCCATCCATTCTTCGCGCCCCTTCCATGGACAAGTCGTCGCTGAAGATGGCACCCTCAAAACCCATCTGCTGGCGCAAGATGTCTTGTAGCCAACGGGCTGAAAACCCCGCTGGCTTGGTGTCTACTTTGGGGTAAATCACATGCGCCGGCATCACACTGCCCAGCGATGCTCCCAAGGCCATATAGGGCCATGCATCGTCGCGCAAAATTGCGCCTAGGCTGCGCCGATCCACCGGCACCTCGGTGTGCGAATCGGCCCGCACAAAGCCGTGGCCAGGAAAGTGCTTGCCACAACTGGACATGCCAGCGCTCAGCAGGCCCTGCATCACACTTTGCGCCAGCACCGTCACGACCCGGGCATCGGCATGAAAGGCGCGGTCTCCGATCACACCACTGCTGCCATGGTCCAAGTCCAGCACAGGCGTGAAACTGAAATCCACCCCGCAAGCCCGCAACTCCAGCGCCAGTACCAGACCACAGGCCGTTGCGCAGCGCATGGCGCGCATGGCCCCGCTACCGGCACGCTGAGCAGCGTCTTGCATCCACATCTCGCCCAGTACCCGCATGGGTGGCAGATGGGTAAAACCATCGGTGCGAAACCGCTGTACCCGCCCGCCTTCGTGATCAACGCAAATCAGGGCGTCAGGCCGCACCGATTTGATGTCGGCACAAAGCGCACTGAGCTGCGCTCTGTTTTGCCAGTTGCGGGCAAACAGGATCAGGCCTCCGGTCATGGGGTGGCGCAATCGTTGTCGATCGATCGCACTCAATTCGGTGCCTGCAATGTCCAATATCAGAGGGGCGTGAGGGGTCATACGGGCTGGGGTGTTCAAG